>CAJYRU010000116.1 GCA_913777295.1 uncultured Sphingomonas sp.
GATCCGCAGTCGATCGGCGCGCGCGACGTGAACCCGAAGCCGCTGGCGTGGGCGCATCGCGTGGGGAAGGGGCGGGTGTTCTACACCGGCCTTGGCCATCGCAAGGAAAGCTGGAGCGATCCGCGCGTGCTGGCCCATGTCGGCGGGGCGCTGGGCTGGGCGACCGGGCGGCGGCGGTGACCTGACGGGGCTGATTCTGTCGCCTCAGAACGTCATCCCAGCGAAGGCTGGGGTCTCCCGCGGCTTCTGCTGCGCGTCATCTCCGGGAGATTCCAGCCTTCGCTGGGATGACGTCAGGGTCAGGCGCGCGTGGACGGTCCCTGCCTCTCAGGTCCCCGGCTGGATATAGGGGAAGCGGGCGAAGAGTTCGCGTTCCCAGCGGCGGGGATCGTCCACCACGCGGCTGGTCGTGTCGAACACCATCGTTTCCCGGCGGGGCAGGGTGTGGCGCGGCCAGTCGCGGCCCGGATGACCGGTGCGGGCGAGCGACACGAAGGCGGCCATCATCCGCTGCGACAGCGCGCGGGCGGCGGGGCCGGTGCCGCTGACCGAGCCGGCGGCGTCGAGCGTGCCGAACACCAGCGGGATGTCGTCGGTATGCGCCGCGCCGCCGCCGGGCCGCACGGGCGAGCTGTAGTCGAGCTGATAGACCCAGGCCGGCACGCCGGCGGCGGCGCGGGCCTCCGCCTCGATCACCTGTCCCGGCCAGCTGCGCCCGGCGGTGGTCGCCCGGTAGAGGATGTCGGTCGGCGTCATCGCGGAGAACCGGGCGCGATACTGCGCCACGATCCATTCGGGCGGGGCGTCGACGCGCAGCTGCGGGGCGATGCGCGCCGCCAGATTGGCCCAGTCGAGGTCCGGCGGCGGCGCGATGAAGGCGCGGGTTTCCTCGCGCGTATTGCCCAGGATCAATGGGATAGGGCGGCCGAGCGGATGGGCGTCGGGCCAGAAGGGGTGGCGCTGCAGCGACCGCATATCCAGCACCGGCCCCATATAGACCCCGCCGCCGAGGATCGGGTCTTCGGCCGCCAATGCGTCGATCAGCCGGGCGACGGGCAGGGTCGCGGCCTCGGCCGGACTGGCGTTCAGCCGGGTCAGGAACGCCTGGGCGCGGCGGGTGGCGTTCAAGGGGCCGGAGGCGGTAACCTGCTGCCCGCTCATGGTCGCGGCGGCGTGGAACAGGCCGGCGGCATCGGGCATGGCCATCAGCGTCGCGATCTTTGCCCCGCCGCCCGACTGGCCGAACAGCATGACGCGGGACGGGTCGCCGCCGAAGTGCGCGATGTTGGTGCGTATCCACTGCAGCGCGAGCAGTTGATCGCGTTGTCCAACATTGCCGCTGTCGGGAAAGCGCGGGTCGAGCCGGGCGAGATAGAGATAGCCGAGCGCGTTGAGGCGGTGGTTGACCGTCACCACGACGACATCGCCGTCCGCCGCCAGATGGTCGCCGTACACCAGCGGATCGACCACCGTGCCGTTCATGTAGGCGCCGCCGTGGAAATAGACCATGACCGGTCGGTCGGCGCCGCGCCGGGCGTCGGGGGTCCAGATGTTGAGGAACAGGCAATCCTCGTCCTGGCGGTCGATGTTGGCGCGTTGCGGGCAGGATGCGGCAAATTCGGTTGCAGGAAGCGTGTCGCGGACCGGCGCGGGGGCGCTAACCGGTTGAAAACGATGGCGGGTCGGGTCGATGCCGTAGCGGATGCCGCGAAAGACGCGCACGCCAGCTTCGGTCGTGCCGCGCCAGCGTCCGGCGGGAGCGGTCACGATCGGGTCGGCGCCCGCGGCGCGGGCGGGACGCAGCAGGGTCAGCGCGGCGGCGCCTGCGATCAGGTCGCGGCGGGCGATCGGCAGGTGCGGCATGAATCCTCTCCCCTCGAAGCTCGGTCGTCTCCGCGCGGACTGCTGACGGCGCGCTTGCGGAGGGATGCTACCTGGGGAAGGTAATCGGTGTCATCGGCCGCCGCAAGTCACCCCTGCGGCTTGGCGACCGAGGCGCGGCGGATCAGGGTGGAGACGAACAGCGTCTCTTCCTCGGCCGGGGTGTCGGCATCGGGTTCGTCGTCATCCTCGCCGATCAGCTTCAGCGCGGCGGCGCGGGCCATGGTGGCGATCGGCCAGCGGACGGTGGTGAGCGGCGGCCAGAGGTGCGACGCGATCGAGGTATCGTCGAAGCCGACGATCGAGAGGTTTTCCGGCACGTCCAGCCCGCGTTGCCGGGCGATGTGCAGCGCGCCCGCCGCCATTTCGTCGTTGGACGAAAAGATCGCGGTCGGGCGCGGCGACAGGTCGAGCAGCCGTTCGGCGGCGCGCATCCCCGATTCGAAGGTATAGTCGCCCTGCGCGATCCAGGTACGCTGCACGCCGAGGCCCGCGGCCTCCATCGCCTCTTCATAACCCTGCTGCCGTTCGAAGGCGGAGCGGAAGCCGTGCGGGCCGGCGATCATGCAGATACGGCGATGGCCGGCGGCGAAGAGATGGTCGATCGCGCCGCGTACCGCCTCCCGATCGTTCGACGACACCATGTGCGCGGCGTCGTCGAACGCGGCGGACCCCATGCGGACATAGCGGCAGCCGATCTGCGCACATAGCGCGGCCAGCGCGTCGTTTTCGGAAATGGGCGGCAACAGCATGACGCCGTACGGGCGCTGGCGTTCGAGGAAGCGGCGGATTTCGTCGCGCATGTCGGGCGCGCCGCGATCGACCGGATGGACCAGCAGTTCGAATTCGGTGTCGCGCAGCACCTCCAGCAGCCCCTGCTGCACGCGCAACACCATCTGCGCGTTGGGATTGTCGTGGATCAGCGCGATCAGGAAGTTGCGCCGCAATGCCAGCGCGCGCGCCTGCGGATTGGGGATATAGCCCAGATCGGCGATGACCGCCTGTACCTTGTCCCGCGTCTCGCCGTTCAGCAGGGGCGACTGGTTGATGACGCGGCTGACCGTCTTCTTGGAGACGCCGGCCAGGCGGGCGACGTCGTTGATGGTCGGCTGGCCGGTTTTCCTCATGTCCGCTTCGATAGCGCGGGTCGTGCGATCCGCCAATGTCCCGGTGGGACGATTTCATCGCCTTGCGTGTGACACCGGTTTCCTATACGCCGAGTGCAGAATAGGGAGAGGCTGTGGCATGGGTAATCGCGATCGTATCGCAAAGGCGTTCGTGACGGCGCGGCAACAGGCGACGGGCCTGTCCCCCTATCCGGGGGACGCGCCGACGAGCCTTGCCGAAGCCTATGCGATCCAGGACCGCGCGATCGCGATCGACGGCCGCGTCGTCGCCGGGTGGAAGGTCGGGCGGATCAATGCGCCGCTCGACGGCGTGCTGGGCGCCAACCGCCTGGCCGGGCCGATCTTTGCCGATCAGGTGTTCGGCGAGGCGGCGACGGAGATGGCGGTGATCGCCGACGGCTTTGCCGCGGCGGAGGCGGAATATTGCGTGCGGATCGGCCGCGCGCCCGAACCCGGCCGTACCGGATTGTCGCTGGACGAGGCGCTGGCGCTGGTCGATGCAGTGCATGTCGGCGTCGAGATCGCCAGTTCGCCCTATACCGGGATCAACGCCGACGGGCCGCTGGTGACGATCAGCGATTATGGCAATAATTTCGGGCTGTTGATCGGGGCGGAAGTCCCCGGCTGGCGCGAGCTGGGCTTTCTCGACTGGCCGGTGGAATCGCGGATCGACGATGCGGTCGTCGGCAGGGCGACCGCGCGGACGATGCTGGACGGGCCGATCGGCGCGGTCGCGTTTCTGGTCGATTGCCTCGCCGAACGTGGGGTGCCGCTGACGCCGGGAACATGGGTATCGTCGGGCGCGGTGACCGGCGTGCATCAGATCCGGCCGGGTCAGCGGTTCGAGGCGGATTTCGGGGTGCTGCACGTCGCGTGCGGGATCGTGGCGGCATCGGGGGTGCAGGTCGATGCTGCCTGATCGGCACGCGCCCGCGATCCTGTGACAGACGGTGGGCGCGGCGTGCCTTGGCATACATGGTCGTACCCCGGCGGAGGCCGCGGGCCAGTTGGGAAGGCCTTCCGGCAAGGCACAGGCGTCCCCCAACTGGGCCCCGGCCTTCGCCGGGGTACGAAACGGCGGTGAGGGATGATGGCGATCGGATGGTCGCCCTATCCTGCCCCAAACCAACAACGCGGAATCGACCCCATCAGACGGGCCGGGCCGCAGAGGATGCAAGCGGAGGCGTGGAATGACGGATCAGGTTGACGGCATCGAACGCGCGGTGGCCCGCGCGGGTCGCTATCGCTGGGGGATCGTCGCGCTGTTGTTCATGGCGACGGTCATCAACTATGTCGACCGGCAGATGATCGGGGTGCTGAAACCCACCCTGTCGAAGGATCTCGGCTGGAGCGAGACCGACTTCGCCAACGTCATCTTCTTTTTCCAGATGGCCTATGCGATCGGCTATATCGGCTTCGGGCGGATCGTCGACGTGATCGGCGCGCGCATGGGCTATGCCGTCGCCTTCGTCATCTGGCAGGTCGCGCATATCGCCCATGGCGGCGCGTACAGCGTGACGCAGTTCGCCATGGCCCGTTTCGGGCTGGGCATCGGCGAGGCGGGCAATTTCCCCGCCGGGATCAAGGCAGTGACCGAATGGTTCCCGGCCAAGGAACGCGCCTTCGCCATCGGCGTGTTCAACGCCGGCGCGAATGTCGGCGCGATCATCACGCCGCTGGCGGTGCCGATGCTGACCGTCGCCTATGGCTGGCGCATGGCGTTCGTCGTGACCGGTGTCGTCAGTCTGGTGTG
>CAJYRU010000117.1 GCA_913777295.1 uncultured Sphingomonas sp.
CCCCCCGAAACCGACGAGAGCGTCGGCATCAACACGCTTCAGCCGATCCGCTGAGCAACATCGCTTGAGGGCTAATCGTTTGAAGCCCGTATCCCTGTTGAGCGGGGGCTTTGACGCAGGAGCGACAAGATGAAGAAAATGATGATTATGGCCGTCGCGGTCGCCCTCAGCGCCGTTCCCGCGGTCGCCCAGATGCAGGGCATGGACCATTCCGGCATGAACCACGGGCAGATGATGCGGCCGAGGCCGGCGAACCCGTACCCGCAGGCCGAGATGGACATGCATCAGAAGATGATGTCGGCGATGGGTGCCGATGCCACCGAGACGTGGGTCCGCAAGATGGTCGAGCACCACCGTGGTGGCATCGCCATGTCGCGTATCGTGCTGCGCGAGACAACGGACCCCAAGGTTCGTCAGATGGCCACCAAGACGATCGCAGAGCAGACCCGGGAGGTCGGCGAGTTGAACGCCTGGCTGCGGGCGCATGGCAAGCGCGCCCAGTAATCTACTATCGTCCTCCCCCCGTCACCGTGCGGGGGGATGGCCACTCGGGAACTCAGATATGGACCGCTTTCGCCTTCTCGCCGCCGCGCTGGCGGTCGCTACCCCTGCGGGGGCTCTCGCCGCGGGCCCCGTCCTGATGCATCGCGACCCGGGTTGCCCCTGTTGCGAGAAATGGGCGCAGCAGGTGAAGGCGCAGTTCGGCCGCGCCGTCCGCGTCGTCGACGATGCGAAACGGCCGACGTTCATGAAGGCGCGCGGCGTGCCTCAAGACCTCGCCTCCTGTCACACTGCCATTATCGACGGCATGACCTTCGAAGGGCACGTTCCGATCGCCGACATGAAGCGCGCTTTGGCGACGCACCCGAAGGGCGTTACTGGCCTCGCTGTCGCCGGAATGCCGATGGGTTCACCCGGCATGGAAATGCCGGGCATGACGGCGCAAGCCTATGATGTCGTAGCTTTCGGGCCCGGCGTGCGCCGCGTTTTCGCGCATCACGGAGCCTAACGCATGCATCACGATCATCGCAGCGAGCACGTCCACGATCACGTCTTTCTGGGAGACGCGCACGACGCGCACGAGAAGCGCACCCGCTACGTCGTTGCGCTGACGGCCGGCATGATGGTCGTCGAGATCGTTGCCGGGTGGCTTACGGGATCGATGGCGCTTCTCGCCGATGGTTTCCACATGGCGACGCACGCCGGCGCACTGGGCGTGGCAGCGCTCGCCTATCGCTATGCCCGCCGGCACGCTTCCGACAGGCGCTTCACCTTCGGGACCGGCAAGGTCGGCGAGCTAGCTGGCTTCGCCAGCGCGCTCGTCCTGGCGCTGATCGCGCTGGGGATCGGAGCGGAGTCGGTCGGACGGCTCTTCGCAACGCCAGTTATTGCCTATGGTGAGGCTCTCTGGATCGCCGTGCTGGGCTTGGGCGTGAACCTCGCCAGCGCATGGCTGCTCGGGGGCGATCATCACCACCATGGGCATAGCCACGCCCATGGCCATCATCATGGGCACGAGCACGGCCACAGCCATGTTCACCACGACAACAATTTGCGATCGGCGTACTTCCACGTGCTGGCCGATGCGCTCACGTCCGTGCTCGCCATCCTCGCCCTTCTGGCCGGGCGCTATCTCGGATGGAGCTGGGCGGACGCCGCGATGGGCGTCGTCGGCGCGATCGTCATCGCACGCTGGTCCTGGGGCCTGCTACGCGACACCGGACGGGTGTTGGTCGACGCCAGCGCGAACCCCGGCCTCGAGGAGGAAATCCGCGAAGGCATCGAGGACGGCGACGCGGTCATCACCGATCTCCACGTCTGGCAGGTCGGCCCTGGCAAGTTCGCGGCCATCGTGTCGCTGGTGGCCGAGCGGCCGCTCCCGCCCGCGGACTATGCTGCTCGCGTGACCATCCATGAGGAGCTGGTGCACGTCACCGTCGAGACGCACCGCTGCCCCGGCGAGCACCGCCACCTCAGGGCGGCTTGAAGGCGGGGCGCCGCCGCGCGCCCCATCTGCCGCCCAGGGCGATGTCAGTGGGCCACAGCCAACGCGGCCGGCGCTAGAACCATCCAGACTGCCATCGCCACCATCATCACGTTCTCGGTCAGCGACAGAAAGCCCAGCGGCACGTTGCTGTCGCCGCCCACGCACGCACATTTCAGTTCGCGCTTGTCGACATACACGGCTTTGATGACCGAGACCGCCCCGATCGTCCCGATCACCAGCGCTATCGGCACCGACAACCAGGTCAACACGCCGGCTGCCATCAGCACACCCGCCGCGCCTTCCGCGTAAGGGTAGATATAGGAGTATGGGACCCAACGCTTCGCGAGCAGGTCGTAGTTGAGGAACATGGTCGCGAACTTCTCGACGTTCTGGAGCTTCAACAGCGCCAGCACACACATGGAGAAGGCGATGAACCACTCACCTGCGCGTACCGTGAAGGGTGTGCCGAGCACCGCATAGCTGGCCGCCAGTGCCATCAATGCCGTCATCGCGAATACAACCGCGACCGGCCGGTAGGTCACCGCCTTGGGGTCGGCCACGGTCTTGCCGAAGAACCGGCGCAGATCGTCATAGCCTCCTACCCGTTCGCCGCCGATGAAGGTCTGCGGGGTCGTTTTGACTCCGTGCTCGGCTTTGAATGCGTCGGTCTCCTCGCGCGTCCTCAGCCAGTGGTCCTCGACCTCGTAGCCGCGTCGTTGCAGCAGGTCCTTCGCCTTGAGACCGTAGGGGCAGGTGTGTGTCGGCATCACCATGCGATAGATCGTTGCCTTCTTGGGCGCCGCGGTCGCCATGTTCTTCTCCACCATGTTCGCGACGCCTATATGGGGGCCGTACTATGGTACGGAGTCAAGGCATGGCCGACGTGACAATTGCAGGGCTCGCGCGCGAGGGCGGCGTCGGTGTGGAAACGGTGCGCTATTATCAGCGCAGAGGGTTGCTAGAGACGCCGGCGAGGCCTGAAGGATCGGGTTCGAATGGCGGTATCCGCCGCTACACAGCAGACGATGTTCGCCGGCTCCGGTTCATCCGATCGGCGCAGGCTGCTGGCTTCACGTTGGAGCAGATCGGAGAACTGGTGGCGCTGAACGCGACCGACGATCGCGCTCGGGCACGCCAGCTTGCCAACGAGCGGATCGCGGCGCTGGATGCGAAGATCCAGGAGCTGAAGCGCGTCCGCGCATCGCTCCAGCGGCTTGCTCATGAATGTGGGTCGGGCTCGGAAGGCCCCTGCCCCATTCTAACCGCGTTCGACGCTGACTGATCCGGTCGGTGCTATACCCCTTCCGCGCTGATCGCCTCTTGTTCCGGCGCGGGAAGGTGGCGGTAGAGCGTCGGGACCGAGACGCCGATCGCCGGCGCGATCTCGCGCATCGGCATCCCGGATGCCAAGAGCTTGCGGGCGGCCTCGAGCCGCTTGGGCGTCATCACCGTCTTGCGACCGCCTACCCGGCCCTCGCGCTTGGCTACCATCAATGCGGCCGTCGTGCGCTCGCGGTTCAGGTCCCGCTCCATCTCCGCCATCGCTGCCATGATGTGGAAGACGAGCTTGCCGGTGGTGCCGGCGGTATCGATCCCGTCCGTCAGCGAGCGGAAGCCGATGCCCCGCTCCGCCAGCTCGGCCGCGAGATCGATCAGGCCTTTCATCGTCCGGCCGAGCCGGTCGAGTTTCCAGACCACCAGCACGTCCCCGGCGCGAGCGTGTGACAGGGCATCGGCCAAGCCGATCCGGTTCGCCTTTGCACCGCTCGCCTTGTCGCTGAAGGTCCGCTCACACCCCGCTTCGCGCAGTGCGTCGAGTTGCGGCGTCAGATCCTGTTCGGGGGTCGACACCCGCGCGTAGCCGATCAGCATGGCACCTTCTCAAAACTCATCTCACGTGCCTAACACGACCGATCGCAATCGAGAATGTGTTTTGATACACGCTCCGCGCCTGCTAGACGTTCTCACATGGGTGCGGATCAAAATCGATCGTGGCTGTTGAAAAAGTCCTACTGAAGGCTGCCGATCGTCTGTCGAAATCGCCTTTTTAGATTATGCGAGAGGTTTGCTTATCCG
The DNA here is from genome assembly GCA_913777295.1 of uncultured Sphingomonas sp. Taxonomy (GTDB): domain Bacteria; phylum Pseudomonadota; class Alphaproteobacteria; order Sphingomonadales; family Sphingomonadaceae; genus Sphingomonas. The sequence continues at coordinate 4,064 of CAJYRU010000117.1, forward strand.
GTTCCACCTGAGACATCAGGAGCCACCTTGGGGTCGGGATCCTGTGCCTTGCCGGTTGCGGGTGCCGCTTTCTGGCTCGGCATAGCGGTGAGATAAGCAACGATCGCGTCAACGTCCTTCTCGGCCACCGGCGCCTTGTACACCTCACGCATCTTGGTGACGGTCGCCTTCCACTGGTCCGCCGATAGCGCAGGCTGAGTTAGCGCCATGCTGGCCGAGTGGCACGAAGTGCAGTTGGCGTTGATGACGTCGGCGTGCGGACCATCGGGGTAGGTAGCGTCATCGACCGGCAGGTCGACGCTGGTCGAGGCGAGCGAAAAGCCGCGGGCTGAGACGCTGGTGGGCGGTGCCGGCTCGGATGTCTCGGAGATCGGGGCAGGCGCCTTGCGGCTGCTCGGCGCCCCGATCGAGACGAGGATAATGCCGGTCAGGCCGATCAGGCCAGCGGCCATGATGCCGGGAGACGGGGTCTTCATGCTACTCGCTCCTCAGGCCGCGATGATGGTGGTGGTCTCGATATTGCCGCGCATGAACCCGCCCGGGTTCCAGATCGGCTTCATCGGCTGGGCGACACCGTTGGTGTTCCAGCAGCGCACCATGATCGGGTTGGCACCGCGTCGCAGCGGCACGCGACCATCCCACCGACGGAAGCTGTACCTGCCCTCGTCCGCTCCGAGCGTCGTCCTGTACCAGGTGCGGCCTCCGTCCGACGATACATCGACCTTGGCGACGCCGCAGTCGCCGCCCATCGCGATGCCGCCGACCGGGATCGATGCCTCATAGGCTATCGTCTGGCCATCGGGCAGGCTGGTCATCCAGCTGCGCGGGATCATGCGGTTGATGGGGACAGTCGGGAAGTCTCTGGCGCCGGGCGCGACATTCGCGCCCGGCGTCGCGGGGATCTTGTAGGCCTTGGCCATCCAATACTGGTCGTCGGGGCCGGGCAGTACCTCGATCGAGTTCAGCATCTTGACCCAATAGGTCGAGTACCAGCCCGGCACGATCAGCCGGCAGGGAAAGCCATTGAGGAGCGGCAGCTGCTCGCCGTTCATGCCGAAGGCGATCATCACTTCGCCGTCGCGGGCATGGTCGATGTCGAGCGCCTTCTCAAAGTCAGGGGCGCCCGCCACGACCGGTTGATCGAGCGCACCGAAGCGCACCTGCACCGCGCCTGTCTTGACCCCGGCGAGGTCGAGCACGTCGCGCAGGCGCACACCGAGCCATTTGGCATTGCCCATCGCGCCGTTGCCCCATTGCGCGCCGGCAACACGTGGCTGGAACAGCCCACGGCTGTTTCCCGAGCATTGGTTGACCGCCGCCATCTCGACCCGCGGCAGGCGCAGCAGCTGGGCGAGGCTGATCGACAGCGGTCGGTTGACGTGGCCGAAGACGTTGAGGCGGAAAGTCTCGACATCGATCGAGGTCGGGATGTCGGCCCAGTGCCAGCGGACGAAGAACTGGTCGTTGGGCGTGAACACCGACTTGTCGAACACGTCCA
>CAJYRU010000118.1 GCA_913777295.1 uncultured Sphingomonas sp.
CTGACCGGCAATGGCCGGCTGCGCCGTGCCGCGATCCATGCCGCCTATCCCGAAGAGGAGCCGTTGATGACCCAGCCATTCTTCCACCGTCTGGTCGCCGAAACGCGGGAGGCGCAGGCGCGGTTCGCGATGACCCCGCAATTGCAGGCGGGCCTGACCGGTCGGATCAGCCGCGCCGATTACATCGCCTATCTGACGCAGGCCTATCACCATGTCAGCCACACCGTGCCGTTGATGCAGGAAGCGCGTGCCCGCCTGGTCGACCGGCCGATGCTGGTAGAGGCGCTGGACGAGTATATCGAGGAAGAGACCGGTCACGAGCATTGGATTCTCGACGATATTGCCGCGGCCGGCGGCGACCGCGCGGCGGCGGCGGCGAGCGATCCCGCGCCTGCCACCCGCGCCATGGTCGACCACGCCTATCGCACGATCCGCGAGGGCAATCCGGCAGCATTCTTCGGCATGGTGTTCGTGCTGGAGGGGACCAGCATCGCGCTGGCGACCCAAGGGGCGAGCGCGGTACAGTCGACGCTGGGCCTGCCCGATGGCGCGTTCCGCTATCTGACGTCGCACGGTGCGCTCGATCAGGACCACATGGTCTTTTTCGAAAAGCTGATGAACCGCATCGACGATCCGGCCGATCAGGCGGCGATCATTGCCATGGCCCGCGACATGTTCGGCCTGTTCGGGGGCGTGTTCTCAGGGATCGAGCTGGAGGAAACCCGTGCAGCGGCTTGACGGCGCACGGGTCGCGCTGACCGGCGCGGCCGGGGGGCTGGGCGGGCTGCTGGCCGACCAGCTTCGTGCACGGGGCGCGCGGGTGCTGGGCATCGATCGCGCTGTGTCGCCCGCGTGCGATGACAGCCTGGGCGTCGACCTGTCGGAAACGGCCGCGCTCGACGGCGTTGCCGCGACGCTTGCCGGGCAGCGGATCGACATCCTCGTCAACGCCGCCGGGCTGCAATATTTCGGCGCGATCGACGAACAGGGTGCGGGGCGGATCGCGACCGGCTTTGCGGTCAATCTCGTCGCGCCGGCCGTCCTGTCCGCCGCGCTGGTGCCGCAGATGCGCCAGCGGGGTGCAGGCGGCATCGTCAATATCGGTTCGATGATGGGGGCGGTGCCCTATCCGTTCTTCACCGCCTATTCGAGCGCGAAGGCCGGGTTGAAGGCGTTCAGCCAGGCGCTGCGCCGCGAAGTCGCGGGCACCGGCATCACCGTCACCCATGTCGCGCCGCGTGCGGTCAATACCCCGCTCAACACGCCGCAGATCCGGGCGTTCATGGATGCCACCCGGATGCGCGCCGACCGCCCCGACACGATCGCCGACCGCATCGTCGCCGCGATCGAACGCGGCGAGGGCGATGTTTCGATCGGCGGAATGGAGCGGGTCTTCTCGCACCTGAACGCGCTTGCCCCGCGCCTGATCGACCATGGATTGCGCGGCCAGATCGCCGTCGCCCGCACCCTGCTATCCCCCGTTACCGAAGGAGTGTCCCGATGATCCGTCCCCTGTTCGCCGCTGTCGCCGCCTTCGTCGTCGCGGTTCCCGCCCTTGCCAGCACCGATCCGGTGATGGATGCCGCCGTGAAGCGGATCAACGACCAATGGGCGCATATCCGCTACGAAGTGCCCGACCGGGAGGACCAGTATCGCCAGCTTGCCGCGCTGGAAACCCGCGCCGCGCAGGTCGTCGCCCGCTATTCGGGCCATGCCGAACCGCTGCTGTGGGAAGGGATCGTGGTCAGCGAGGAAGCGGCGCGGGCCAGTGTGTTCAAACAGCTGGGCCTCGCCACCCGCGCGCGCGACATATTGGGCAAGGCCTATGCGATCGATCCCAAGGTCGCCGATGGCGGGGCGGCGATGAGCCTGGGCGTCCTCTACTACCGCGTGCCCGGCTTCCCGATCGGGTTCGGCAACACCAAGCGCGCCCGCACCTTCTTCCAGCAGGCATTGGTGCAGGACCCCAAGGGCATGGACAATAATTTCTTCTATGGCGACTTTCTGAATTCGACCGGGGAAAAGGCGCGGGCGAAGGAATTTCTGCACCGTGCGCTGAACGCGCCGGTCGACCGGACCCGTCCGGTCTGGGACGCCGGCCGTCGTGCCGAGATCCGCGACCTTCTGGCAAAGATCGACCACGGTGCCTGACCTTGCCGGGCTGGCGCGGCAACTGGCCGCGCCCAGCGGGATTGGCGGCCGGCTGGTCGGCGGCCTCATGGATGTCGCCAACCGCAAGCCGCTCGGGCGCAGCATCGCCGCGCTGGGCGTCCGTGCGGGCGAGCATGTCCTTGACCTCGGATCGGGGACCGGGGCGGGGACGGCCCGATTGCTGCGGGCAGGGGCGCGCGTTACCGCCATCGACCATTCGCCGCTGATGGTGGCGACGGTCCGGCGGCGGTTCCGCCCGGAAATCGATGCCGGACGGGTCGTGGCGCATCAGGCCGATTTCGCGGCGTTGCCGATCGTCGGCAACCGCATCGACGCGGTGCTGGCCGTCAACACGCTGTATTTCTGGCATCGGCCCGACGGTATCGTCGCAGAACTTCGCCGGGTGCTGCGCCCGGGTGGCCGGTTCGTGGCCTATGTCACCGATGCGGCGACGATGGTCCGGTGGGGCATGGACCGGACCGGCACCCATCGGCTGTACGATGCAGCGGCACTGCACCGGATCGCGGCGATGATCGCCCCCGGCGCGCCGCCCATGCTGGCGCCGGTCAGGACGCTGGGCGCGGACGGGTTCGTGCTGTCGGTCGTGCTGCCATGACGGACGGTCGCGCGTTGTCGCGCTGGACATGCCCGGAACCGGCATGACGGTGAACGACAGCACGGCAGGATCCGGAATGACGATCGAGACGACGCAGCATCCCGCCGGCGAACAGCATCTGGTGCATCGTACCGGCTGGCTTCGCGCGGCGGTACTGGGCGCGAATGACGGGATCATCTCCGTTTCCAGCCTGATCGTCGGCGTCGCTGCGGCCCCCGGCGCCACGGCGGCCAATATCCTGCTGGCCGGGGTGGCGGCGCTGGTCGGCGGGGCGCTGTCGATGGCGGCGGGCGAATATGTCTCGGTCAGTTCGCAAGCCGATACCGAAATCGCCGATCTGGCGCGCGAGGCCGCCGAACTCGCCCGGTCGCCGCTGGCCGAAACGCGCGAACTGGCGGCGATCTATGAAACCCGCGGCGTCGACGCGGCGCTGGCACAGCAGGTGGCCGAACAGATGATGGCGCACGACGCCCTTGGCGCGCATCGTCGCGACGAGCTGGGCCTTGCCGATGACGGCGGGTCGCGACCGCTGCAGGCCGCGCTGTTCTCGGCGGTTGCCTTTGCCGCGGGTGCCGTCCTGCCGGTGATCGCCGCGCTCGTGCCGCGTGCCTATGTCCTTTCGGCGGTGCCGATGGTGGCATTGGTGCTGCTGGCGTTGCTCGGGGCGCTGGGTGCCAGGGCGGGCGGCGCGCCGGTCGGGCGCGGGATGGCGCGGGTCGTCCTGCTCGGCGCGATCGCGATGGGCGTGACCGCGCTGATCGGCACGCTGACCGGCGCGGTGATATAGGGCGCGGTGATATAGGGCGCGGCGCACTCGCCTGCGCGGTGGGATCGCTTTAGGGTCGCGATCTGTCCTGTGCAGAGGCCGCCTCCTTGTCCCAGTCCCCGACCGATCCCATTGCGCAACGCCTGTTCCGGCTGTCGCTCGGCGTGTTCTTCATCGGCGGGTTCGTCGCATCGTCGATCAGCCTGCTGGTACCGCGGATGCGCCTCACGCTGGGGTTGAGCTATACTGCGGCGACCAGCATCCAGCTGGCGTCCTTTTCCAGCTATCTGCTGTTTGCCGCCCCGGTCGCGGCGATCGTCGCGGCGACCGGTTACATGCGGGCGCACGCGATCGGGCTGGCGATGATGGCTCTGGGGTGCGTGGCACTGATCGCCGGGCTGGTGCAGCAGCAATATGCGATCGTCCTGCCAGCGCTGCTGGCGATCGCGACCGGCGCGACCTTCCTGCAGATCGCCAGCAATACCGCCGTGACCATGGTCGGCGACCCGCGCCGCGCGGCGGTGCGGCTCAACCTGCTGCAGGGGTTCAATTCCCTCGGCACCGTTGCCGGCCCGGCGCTGGGCGCGACGACGATCGTTTCAACGAGGGCGGCGACCGACCCGATCGGCGCGCCGTTGCCCTTCGCGCTTGCCGCACTGGTACTGGCGGTGCTGGCCATCGCTTTCTTCCGCCATCGCGACCTGTTGCGCGGGCTTCCGGCAGGGAGCCTGCACATGACCCGTGCCGCATGGCGCGGGGCGCTGGGCGACCGGCGGTTGCTGTTCGGGGCGGGGGCGATCTTTGCCTATGTCGGGGCGGAGGTGACGATCGGCACGCTGCTTACCGATTTCCTGATGAGCGACCATGCGCTGGGCTGGGCCGCCGGCGGTGCGGCGGGTCTGGTCACGCTGTACTGGGGCGGGGCGATGGCCGGGCGCTTTGCCGGGGCGGCGGTAATGCGGCATCTGGCGCCGGCAAAGGTACTGGGCGTGGCGGCGCTGATGGCGACGGCATTGGTGTTCGCCGCCGTGGTCGCGAGCGGTCCGGTCGCGGCGGCGGCGCTGTTGCTGGTCGGGGTGTTCAATTCGGTGATGTACCCGACGATCTATGTCCTCGCGCTGCCCGACCGGCCGGAACAGACCGCCCCGGCGGCGATGCTATTGTGCGTCGCGGTCGTCGGCGGGGCGGTGGTGCCGGTGCTTACGGGTACGCTGGCCGACCGGATCGGGCTGATCCCGGCACTGTTGCTGCCCGCCGGCTGCTATCTGCCGATCGCCGCCTTTGGCCGATACGCGCGTCATCCCCGCTTATCCGAATAATCGATGTTGCGCCCGCGCGACTTTGTGTTACTGAATTGGAAGCGCTTCCAATCGACCATGATACATGGCCGGGGGCGGTTACGACCGGCGAGGGATCGGTCCGATGGGGAGGATGAAGATGAAGAGCGTACGCGCGCGCCGTACCGTCACGCTGGTGTCGCTGTTGCTGGGGTCGAGCGCGATCGCGCCGGTCGCCTGGGCACAGGATGCTGCCGCAACCGCCGACGCGCAGACCGCCGCCGGCGACCCGCAGACCGCGACCGACGCCCCCGCCGATGGCGGCGAGGTCATCACCGTCACCGGCATCCGCCGCGGCGTCGCCGATGCGATCAGCCTGAAGCGCGACAATACCTCGATCGTCGAGGCGATTTCGGCGGAGGACATCGGCAAGTTGCCCGACGTGTCGATCGCGGAATCGATCGCGCGCCTGCCGGGACTTGCCGCACAGCGCGTTGGCGGCCGTGCGCAGGTCATCTCGATCCGCGGCCTTGCCCCCGATTTCACGACCACCCTGCTCAACGGCCGGCAACAGGCGAGCTCGGGCGACAACCGCGCGGTCGAATTCGACCAGTACCCGTCCGAACTCCTGTCCAGCGTCGTCGTGTACAAGACGCCCGATGCGCAGATCGCGGGCATGGGCCTGTCGGGCACCGCCGACCTGCGCACCGTCCGCCCGCTGGCGTTCGGCAAACAGGCGATCGCGGTGAACCTGCGCGGCGAGAAGACCGAGGGCGGCAAGCTCAACGACGACATCCGCAACATGGGCTACCGCGTCAGCGCGAGCTATATCGACCAGTTCGCCAACGGCACGATCGGTGTGGCGCTGGGTTACGCCCGGATCGATTCCCCGTCGGGCAACCGCCATTACAAGGCCTATGGCTATGAAGCGTTCGGCGACCAGGCCGACGCCAATGGCGCGCCGATCAACATCGTCCGCCCCGATAGCGCCGATGGCGCGCTGCTGGTCAACGGGCAGGAAATCTTCGTGACCTCGCGCAGCAACGTGCGCGACGCGTTCATCGGCATCCTCGAATGGCAGCCGAGCGACAGCGTGCATTCGACGCTTGACGTCTATTATTCGAAATTCCGCCAGAACGAGATCACGCGCGGTGCGCAGTGGTTCTCCAACCCCTATGCCGACGGGCTGACCTATACCGGAGTCACGACCGAGGATCGCGGCGGCACGAAGCTGGCGACCGGCGGCGTCGCGGTGGGTGCGGTGCCGATCATCCGCAACGACAATAACCGCCGCAACGACGAGTTGTTCTCGGCCGGGCTGAACAATGAATTCCGGCTGGACGACCGGACGCAGTTCGTCGCCGACCTGTCCTATTCGCAGAACAAGCGGAACGAACAGATCCTCGAAACCTATGCCGGCTATGGTCGCGGCACCGGCGGGGTCACGCCGGCCACGCCGAATATCGGCCGCACGCTCGACAATATCGGCTTCACCACCCCCGAAGACGGCTTTGCCAGCTATGATCCCGGCCTGAACTATGCCGATGCCAGCCGCGTGACGCTGGGCGACCGCGCGCCCTGGGGCGGGTGGGGCCATGACGGCGCGATCCGGTTCCCGAAGGTCGACGAAAAGGTCTACGCGCTCGACCTGCGGCTGAGCCATGAGGTCGAGGGGTTCTTCAGCGGCTTCGACATCGGCGTCAACTGGACCCATCGCAGCAAGTCGAAGGCGGTCGACGACAACGACCTGTTCCTCAAGAACGGGCGGCAGCAGGTGGCGGTCGACGCCGGCCTTCTGCAAAAGCCGACCGATCTGGGCTTTGCCGGCTTCGGCCCGGTGCTGAGCTTCAACGCCGCCGACCTGCTGGCGCGCTATTACGACATCACCCCGATCCGCGACGCCAATTTCTATGACAAGAACTGGTCGATCCTCGAGGACGTCATCACCTGGCACGCCAAGGCGAATATCGACTGGGGCCGGCTGAAGGGCAATGTCGGGGTCCAGGTCGTCAATCAGGACCAGTCGTCGACCGGCGTGGTCATCAACGGCCTCGAACCCGGCCAGCCGATCGTGCCGCAGCGGATCCGCGACGGGGCGAGCTATACCGATGTGCTGCCCAGCCTGAACCTGATCTACGATCTGGGCGGCGGGCATCGCCTGCGCTTCGCCGCGTCCAAGACGATGGCGCGGCCGCGGATGGACGACATGCGTGCGAACGTCGCGCCCGGGTTCAATTCGCTGGTCTGTTCGGGCCAGCCCTGTGCGCCGGGCACCACGGTTAATCCATGGTCGGCATCGGGCGGCAATGCGAAACTGAAACCGTGGCGCGCCGACGCGCTCGACCTGGCGTACGAATGGTACGTCAACCCGACGACCTATCTGTCGATCGCCGGCTTCTACAAGGACATCAAGACCTATATCTACCAGCAGTCGGGCACGTTCGATTTCAGCGGCATCCCGTTGCCGACGACCGCCAACGCCATCCCGGCGGGTGTCGTCATCAGCCCGATCGGCCAGATCACGCTGCCGGCCAACGGCAAGGGCGGCACGGTCAAGGGGCTGGAGTTCAGCGGCGCGTTCAACTTCGGCACGCTGACGTCGTTCCTCGACGGGCTGGGGGTGCAGGGCAGCCTGTCGCTGACCGAATCCAACCTCAATCCGACGAGCAATCCCGATCCGACGCAGGCGGTGCGGATTCCGGGCCTGTCGGGCACGGTCTACAACATCACCGGCTATTACGAACGCGACGGGTTCCAGGCGCGGATCAGCCAGCGCTATCGCTCGGGCTTCAAGGGGGAGGTCGTGCAGCTGTTCGCAACGCGCGGCTTTACCGAGATCCTGGCCGACAAGCAGGTCGATGCGCAGGTCGGCTACACGATCCAGGGCGGCGCGCTGGAGGGGTTGGGCGTGTTGTTCCAGGTGAACAACCTGACCAATTCGCCGTACCGCACCCGCCTTGGCCTCGACGGCGGCGGCACGAAGACATCGAACGGCGGATCGCTGCTCGAAACCTACGAGACCTATGGGAGGCAGTTCCTCTTGGGCTTCAACTATCGCTTCTGATGTTCCCCCCAGCCTCGCGGCGGGCGGTGCCCGTCGCGGCTTTTTTGGCGGGTTAGTCGCTGCGCCCTGACCGTACACCCGCGCAGGCGGGGGTACAGAGCCAGGCAAGGTAACGTTTGCGATCGTGTCCCTGGACCCCCGCCTCCGCGGGGGTACGATAAGGGGCATGGCTCGGAGAAATGCCATCGTGATCGAGGAACGATAGAACCACTGCATGACCCCGCTCAAACGCATCCTGATCGCCGGTGGCGGCTCGGCCGGGTGGATGACCGCCGCGATGTTCGCGCGGTTACTCAAGGGCCGCTATGCCATCACCCTGATCGAATCCGATGCGATCGGTACGGTCGGCGTGGGAGAGGCGACGATCCCCGCCATCAAGAAATTCAACGAGCTGCTCGGCCTCGACGAGGATGATTTCCTCCGCCGGACACAGGGCAGTTTCAAGCTGGGCATCCAGTTCAACGACTGGTCGCATCCGGGCAGCAGCTATGTCCACGGCTTCGGCGTCATCGGCCGCGACCTCGAATGGCTGCGCTGTCACCAATATTGGACGAAGCAATATCGTGACGGGCGCGTGGGGCCGCTCGACCTCTATTCGATCAACACCGTCGCGGCGACTGCCAACCGTTTCATGCGGCCGCGCGCCGACATGCCCGACAGCCCGATCGGAGAGATCGCCTACGCCTTCCACTTCGACGCCGGCTTCTATGCCGCCTATCTCGCCGACTATGCCCGCGCACGCGGCGTCGAACGGCGTGAGGGGGAGATCGTCGCGGTCGGGCAGGACGCGGACAGCGGTTTCCTGACCTCGGTCACGCTTGCCGACGGCGCCGTGATCGAGGCCGACCTGTTCATCGATTGTTCGGGCTTTCGCGGGCTGCTGATCGAACAGACGCTGGGCGCGGGCTATGAGAGCTGGAGCCACTGGCTGCCGTGCGACCGGGCGGTGGCGGTGCCATCGCAGCGCGCGGCGGATTTCCCGCCCTATACCCGCTCGACCGCCCGGCCCGCCGGATGGCAATGGCGCATTCCGCTCCAGCATCGCACCGGCAACGGCCATGTCTATGCCAGCCGCTACATGGACGATGCGACCGCCGAGGCGCTGCTGCTCGACCATCTGGAGGAACCGGCGGTCGGCACCCCACGGCGGTTGTCGTTCGTGCCGGGCCGGCGGCGCAAGGCGTGGGTGCGCAATTGCGTCGCGATCGGGCTGTCGGCCGGGTTTCTCGAACCGCTGGAGTCCACCGGCCTGCACCTGATCCAGTCGGCGATCCTGCGGCTGGTACGGCTGATGCCCGATGCGGCATTCGACCCGGCGACCATCGCCGAATATAACCGGCAGACCGATTTCGAGATGGAGCGCATCCGCGACTTCATCATCCTGCATTACAAGGCGACGACCCGCGACGACACGCCGTTCTGGCGGCATGTCCGCACGATGGACGTGCCCGACACGCTGGCGCGCAAGATGGCGCTGTTCGCCGCCAATGGCCGCATCTTCCGCGAGGATGACGAACTGTTCGCCGAGGAAAGCTGGATCCAGGTGCTGATCGGGCAGGGGATCGTCCCCGCCGCGCCCGACCCGCTGGTCGAGGTGACGCCGCAGGCGGAGATCGAACGCTATCTGGGCGACATCGAGCGCGTGATCGCCAAATGCGTCGAACGGATGCCGCACCATGCCGCGTTCGTCGACCGCCATTGCGCCGCGCCGTGACCAGACCGCTGGTCCGGGTCGCGCAGCTCGGCACCGAAGGCGAGCCGATCGTCATCATCGACCAAGCCGCGCCCGATCCCGAGCGGCTGATCGCGCAAGGGTGTGCCGCGCCGCTCGAACGGGTCGGCGATAATTATCCGGGGCTGCGCGCGCCGGTGGATCGTCGGTACCATGACGACATCGCGCCCTTGATCTCCGCCGCCGCCCGGCGGGTGTTCGGCTATCGCGACCGGCTGACCTTCGACCGGGTATTGTTCTCGCTGGCCACCACGCCGCCTGGCGGCCTTGCGGTCGCGCAACGGCTGCCGCATGTCGACACGGTCGAGCCGGGCGGGCTGGCGATGGTCCATTATCTGGCGCGGCGCGACTGGGGCGGTACGCGCTTCTTTCGCCAGCGGTCGACCGGGTTCGAGACGATCGGCCCCGATCGCTATGCCCGCTATCTGACGGCCCTGTCCGACGATCTGGCCCGCGTCGGCGACCCGCCGCCCGGATATATCGCCGGGGAAACGCCGCTGTTCACCCCGATCGGCCATGTCACCGCGCGGTTCAACCGCTTGGTCCTTTACCGCAGCAACCTGCTGCATTGCGCCGCGATCGACAATGCGGCGGTGCTGCCCGCCGATCCTGCCACCGGGCGGCTGACCATCGCCGGGTTCCTGAGCGCGGCATGAGCGCGGCGTGTCTTGCGTCGGCGCAGCTGTGCTGCCAAACGCCTGTGGCAGCAGGCAAAGATGGTCGGGGCGGGGAGTGACGGCACGCAAGCCAACGATCGATGACGTCGCCCGCCTGTCGGGGCTTGCCCGCGCGACCGTCTCGCGCGTGCTGAACGACGGTCCCAATGTCAGCGAACGATCGCGTACCCGCGTGCTGGAGGCGGTGGCGACGCTTGGCTATCAGGTCAATCTGCAGGCGCGGTATCTCGCGGGCGGCCGCAACCGGTCGGTGCTGCTGATCCTGGCGTCGGATACCGAGAGCGAGCCGAACTCCTATTACCAGTCGGCGCTGGAGATCGGCGCATTGCGCGTCTGTATGCAGACCGGTATGGAACTGGTCACCCACACGCTGCAACAGACGCGCGACGATGTCACCGCGCGGCTGGTCGAACTGGTCGAGGACAGTCGTTGTTCGGGCGTGATCCTGACCCCGCCCTTTTCGGACCGGGTCGATCTGATCGCCGGGTTGAAGCAGACCGGCACCGTCATCGTCCGCATCTCGCCCGCCGCCGACGAACCCGGCGGCATTCCCGGCGTCGGCATGGATGACGAGGCGGCGGGCCATGCGCTCGCCCGATACCTGATCGCGCTCGGCCATCGTCGGTTCGGCTTCATCCAGGGGCTGGCGGAACACCTCTCTGCCGAACAACGCTATCGCGGGGCGTTGCGTGCGCTGGGCGAGGCCGGGCTGGACGAGGGGGCGATGCGGGCGGAGCGGGGGAACTTCACGTTCAAGGCCGGGGTCGACCTGTTGCCCGCGCTGGTCGAGCGCGCCGATCCGCCGACCGCGATCATCTGCGCCAATGACGACACCGCCGTCGGTGCGCTGTTCGCCGCGCATCGCGCCGGGATCGACGTGCCGGGCGACCTGTCGCTCGCCAGTTTCGACGACACGCCGGTGTCCGCGCTGGTCTGGCCGCCGCTGACCACCGTGCATCAGCCGATCCAGCGGATGAGCGCGCGGGCGGTGCAGATCATCGCCGAGGCGCTGACCGCCGGTGGCCCGGTGGCCACCGGGGCCGAGCGGCTGCCCTTTTCGATCGTCGAGCGCGGTTCGGTGGCTCCGGCGCGCTGATCCCGTGCCAAGGCAATTGACTTCCCCCGGCAAACCACGGATTACCGATATTGGAAGCGCTTCCAATTGCGCGATCAAAGGAGAGGATATGACGCCGACCGCTCGTGCGCTGCGTTGGCGCGTCGCGATGACGCTGCCCGCCCTGCTGCTGGCAACCGCCGCCACCGCGCAGACCGCGACCCCGCCGGCCGACGATGCCGCGCAGGCGCGGGCCGACACGCTGGTCCGCCAGATGACGCGCGAGGAACAGCTGCGCGCCGTGTTCGGCTACTTCCCGCCGATGAGCAAGGATCGCCCGGCCGACATGATCCCGTCGGCGGGCTATGTTCCCGGCGTGCCGCGCCTGAACATCCCCACGCTTCGGGAAAGCGATGCTTCCCTCGGCGTCGCGAACCAGATCGAACAGCGCAAGGGCGATGTCGCGACCGCGTTGCCCGCCAGCCTCGCGCTTGCCGCCAGCTTCGATCCCGACCTTGCCTATCGCTCCGGCGCGATGATCGGGGCGGAGGCGCGGGCCAAGACGTTCAACGTCCTGCTGGCCGGTGGCGTCAACCTGACCCGCGATCCATGGGGCGGGCGGACGTTCGAATATCTGGGCGAGGACCCGCTGCTCGCGGGGATCATGGCCGGGGAATCTATCCGCGGCGTCCAGTCCAATCATATCGTCTCGACGGTCAAGCACCTCGCACTCAACCCGCAGGAGACGCTGCGCACCACGATGGACGCGCGCATCGGCGAGGCGGATCTGCGCGAAAGCGACCTGCTCGCCTTCCAGATCGCGATCGAGCGGGGGCGGCCGGGATCGGTAATGTGTTCGTACAACAAGCTCGACGGCGACTGGGCGTGCGAGAATGATTTCCTGCTGAACCAGGTGCTGAAGCGCGACTGGGGCTATCGCGGCTGGGTGATGAGCGACTGGGGCGCGGTGCATTCGACGGTGAAGGCCGCCAATGCCGGCCTCGACCAGCAATCGGGCCGCGAACTGGACAAGGCGATGTATTTCGGCAAGCCGCTGGCCGATGCCGTCGCCGCGGGCACGGTCACCCCGGCACGTCTGGCCGACATGAACCGCCGCATCCTGTGGGGCGTGGTGTCGACCGGGCTGATCGACCATCCGGTACCGACGACCGCGCAGACGATCGATTATGCCGCCCATGCTCGCGTGGCGCAGGAAGCCGCGGAAAAGGGCGCGGTGCTGCTGAAGAACGAACGCGGCGTCCTGCCGCTGGCGCGCACCGCCAAACGGATCGTCGTGATCGGCGCCCATGCCGATGTCGGAGTCTTGTCGGGCGGCGGATCGTCGCAGGTCCGCTCGGTCGGCGGCGCGCCGGTCGAAATCCCGCTGACCGAAGGGGCGGCGGCGTCGTTCGCGCGGATCACGTGGCACGCCTCGTCGCCGCTCGCCGCGATCCGGGCGATGGCACCGGCCGCCACTGTCACCTATCTCGACGGCCTCGATCCCGCCGCCGCTGCCGCCGCCGCGCGGTCGGCCGACCTGGCCATCGTCTTTGCGTGGCAGTGGCGGACCGAGGCGCAGGATGTCGAAAGTCTGGCACTTCCGGGGCTGCAGGATACGCTGATCGACGCGGTCGCCAGCGCCAACCGCAACACTACGGTCGTGCTGGAGACCGGCGGACCGGTGCTGATGCCGTGGCTGAACAAGGTGCCCGCCGTGTTGCAGGCATGGTATCCGGGGCAGCGCGGGGGAGAGGCGATCGCCAACCTGCTGTTCGGCGCGGTCAATCCGTCGGGCAAGCTGCCGATGACCTTCCCCGCCAGCATCGCACAGGCGCCGCGCCCGACGGTCCCCGGCCTGGCGGAGATGAAGGCCGCCGACGCCGCGCGCAAGACCGGCGGCACCTACGGCATGGTCGAGCGCGAACTGGTTCCGGTCGTTCCCTATGCGGAGGGCGCGGCGGTCGGCTATCGCGGCTATCTGAAGGATGGCAAGCGGCCGCTATTCCCGTTCGGCCATGGCCTGTCCTACACCCAGTTCCGCTATGACGGGCTGAAGATCGAGGGCGGCGACCAGCTGCGCGTGCGGTTCACGGTCACCAACACCGGCCGTGTCGCCGGGGCCGACGTGCCGCAAATCTACGCCACCGCCGGCCGCCGCGCCGGGGCGACGACGCGCCTGATCGGGTTCGAGCGGGTGACGCTGGCACCGGGTGAGCGGCGCGAGGTCAGCGTAACGGTCGACCCGCGCGTCATCGCCGATTACGATGTCGCAGGCCGCCGTTGGCATGTCGCCGCGGGGCGGTATCCGATCACGGTCGGGCATTTTGCCGGCGATGCCGCACTCTCGGGCACCGCGACCCTTGCCGAACGGAGCGTGAAGCCATGATCCGCCGCCCCCTCCTCGCCGCCGCCGCGCTGCTGACCATCGGGGCCGCGCCCGCGCCGCCCGCCGGTGTCCATGCGTGGCAGACCAATGCCGATGGCACGCAGCGCCTGACCCCGGTCGCGCTGTCCGCCGGTTCGGCGGGGGAGGGGGCGACGATCGCGATCGACCCCGCGCGCCGCTATCAGACGATGGTCGGCTTCGGCGCGTCGATTACCGACGCGTCGGCGATCCTGATCCAGCAACTGCCGGCGCCAAAGCGTCAGGCGCTGTTGCGCGAATTGTTCGGCAGCGGTTCGGGCGACCTGCGCCTCGGCTTTACCCGTTTGACGATAGGCGCGTCCGATTTCTCGCCGACGCATTACAGCTTCGACGACATGCCCGCCGGGAAGCGTGATCCGGCGCTGCGGCAATTCTCGATCGCGCCCAATCGCACCAACGTGCTGCCGACCGTGAAGGCGGCGCTGGCGATCAATCCGAAACTGGTCGTCATGGCCAGCCCGTGGAGCCCGCCAGGTTGGATGAAGACCGGCGATTCGATGATTGGCGGCACGCTGCGCGCCGACAACTACGGCGTCTATGCCCGCTATTTCGTCCGCTATCTGCAGGCCTATGCGCGCGAAGGCGTGGCGATGCGCTATGTCACGATCCAGAACGAACCCGATTTCTCGCCCAAGGATTATCCCGGCATGAAATGGGCCGCGAGCGACCGGGCGCGCTTCGTCGGACGGCATCTGGGACCGGCGCTGGTGCAGGCGAAGCTGCCGACGCGCGTGCTGGAATGGGACCATAATTGGGACCATCCCGAACAGCCCGAAACCGTGCTGCGCGATGCCACGGCGGCGCGCTACATCGCGGGCATCGCCTGGCATTGCTATGGCGGCGAGGTGTCGGCGCAGACCCGCGTCCACAAAGCCTTTCCGCAGAAGGATACCTTCTTCACCGAATGTTCGGGCGGGGGCTGGCGACCGGGCTGGAAGAACGGCTTTTCCGACGCGATCCAGAACCTGATGATCGGATCGACCCGCAACTGGGCGCGTGGCGTGCTGTTGTGGAACCTCGCGCTCGATCCGAAGGGCGGCCCGAACAAGGGCGGCTGCACCGATTGTCGCGGGGTGGTGACGATCGATCCGGCGACGGGCGGCGTCACGCGCGAACTGGAATATTATGCGCTGGGCCATCTCAGCCGCTTCGTTGCCCCCGGTGCCGCACGGATCGACAGTAGCCAGACGCGCGACATCGCGTCGGTGGCCTTTCGCAATCCGGACGGCGGCGTGGTGCTGCTCGCCTATAACCGCGGCGATACCGCGCGCCGGATCGACGCACAGGTCGGAACGCGGCGGGTGGGCCATGTCCTGCCCCCGGCAGCAGCGGTGACGATCATGTGGGACCGCGGGCGGTAAGGGGGAGCATGTCGGAACGGGCGGCTTCGGCTGGAGGTCGATCGGTCCGAAGATCAATTCACACCCAAGGCGTACCCCCGCGCAGGCGGGGGTCCAGAGCCACATAGCTTGTCCTGTCGTTACCCTGGACCCCCGCCTCCGCGGGGGTACGCCGCGCCAAACACGTCATAGCTGATTAGCGCCGCCTTGGCCCCCCGCCTGCGCGGGGCTAGGACCCGATATTGTACGGCCCTAAACCTCGTTCAGCTCGGTCACGAATTCATAGCGGTCGCCGCGATAGACCGAGCGGGTGAATTCGACGATCCGTCCGTTGGACAGGCGGGTACGACGTTCGATCCGCAGCACTTCCGACTGTTGCTCGATCGACAATATTCCCGCCTCCGTCGCGGTGGCGAGCGAGGCGCGGACCCGCTGCGTGCCGCCGGTCGGGCGGAAGCCATGCGCCTCCAGCGCCTCGTACAGCGAATCCTGCAAGTGATCGAGGTCGGGCATGAATTCGGCCGGGACCACCGCATGTTCGATCGCCAGCGGGTCGCCGCCCGACAGCCGCACCCGGCCCAGTCGCGCGACGCGGGTATCGGGCGCGACCTCCAGCGCGGCGGCCTCCTCCTCGGTCGGCAGCGCATAGCTCTTGTAGATCCAGACCACGCCCGGCGCTTCGCCGCGCGATCGGGCATCGTCGCTGAAGCTGGTCAGCCGGCTGCCCCGCGCCTCGATCCGGGGGGCGACGAAGGTGCCCGACCCCTGTTTGCGCACGACGATGCCTTCGTCGATCAGCTGCTGGATGCCCTTGCGCACGGTCACGCGCGACAGGCCGGCCATTTCGCTCAGGTCGCGTTCGGAGGGGAGGGCGCCGCCCGGCCCGATGCCGCCGTCGCTGATATGGTCGCGCAGACTGCGGGCGAGCTGCAGGTAGAGCGGCGTATCCGCATCGTCGCGCGGCCAGGCGATCTCGCGCATCAGCCGATGGCCGCGATCGCGGCATCCAGCCGCCCGTGATGATCGTCGAGCAGCGCCGCCGCCGCATCCGGCGCCAGCCCGCGCGCGATCAGCACCGCGCGGCGGATGTCGTTGCCACCGCGTTCCAGCGCATCGGCGGCGGCGGCGGGATCGATGCCGGTCAGGTCCTGCACCATCGCCCGCGCGCGGCGCAGCAGCTTTGCGTTGGACACCCGCATCGCCACCATCCGCCCGTCATAGATCAGGCCGAGGCGCATCATGATGGTGGTGGACAGCAGGTTCAGCGCGGCCTTCTGCGCGGTCCCCGCCTTCATCCGGGTCGATCCGGCGATGATCTCGCTACCCGTCGCGGCGACGACGACATGCTCGGATGCTTGCGTCAGCGCCGTGTCGGGGTTGTTGGCGATGCCGATGGTCAGCGCGCCCGCCGCCCGTGCCGCCTCGATCGCGGCGACGGTGAAGGGGGTGCGTCCGCTGGCGGCCACACCGATCATCACGTCCTGCGCTCCGACCCGGGCGGCGGCGACCTCTGCGCGGGCGGCATCGGCGTCGTCCTCCGCCCCTTCGCGCGCCTTGGTTAATGCGTCGGCGCCGCCCGCCATCAGGAACAGCATCCGTTCCGCCGGCCAGCCAAAGGTCGGGTGCAGCTCGGTCCCGTCCTGTACCGCCAGCCGTCCCGACGTGCCCGCCCCGACGAATACCAGCCGCCCGCCCGTCTCCAGCCGCGTCGCAGCCGCCTCCGCGGCGGCGGCGATGGCGCCGGTCTGCGTCTGCAACGCGGCGATGGCGACCATCTGGCCCTCCAGCATCGCCTCCACGGCGCACTGGGTCGGCCAGTGTTCGACGCCCTGATAGCGGGGGTCCAGCGTTTCGGTGTTCATGCGTGACGTCCGTCCGGTTGGCCGCGCCCCGTCATCCCCGCCGGAGCGGCGCAGACGAGGAACGCGACGAAAGTGCCGATGCACAGCTGAAAGGGAAAGGCGAGGCCGGTCAGCACCGCCGGCAGGCCGATCGCTCGGGCGATGCCGGGTTGCAGCAGCACGATCACGACAAAGCCGGTCAGCAGCGCCGCGACCACCGAGGTCGTGGTGCCCCGGCGCGTGAACAGTGCGGTAAAATACACGCCCAGCAGCCCGGCATAGGTGAACACCATCACCTGCAACGCGAATTCGAGCAGGCCCATGCTGCTGTGCCGCTGCCAGTAATAGGAGGCGACCGCCATCACGAGCATGGCGAGGCCGATGACACCCATGCCCGCACGACCTGCGGCGACATAATGCGTCTCCGCCACCGCGCCCCGCCGTTCGCGCCACGGGCGATAGAAGTCCTGCACCAGCACCGACGACATGGCGTTCAGCGCCGAATTGGTCGTCGCGACGGCAGCGGCGCAAATGCCGATCGTCACCAACCCGCGCAAACCGCCGGGCAACTGGGTCAGGATATAGTGCATGAAGATGCTGATCTTCTCGCCCCCGAATGCCTGCCCGGCGGTTGCAGCGGCACCGCCCATCAGGTCGGGGCGATTATAGAAGATGTGGAGTAACAATCCGATGACGATGAACAGCCCGACCGTCGGGATCGTCGCGAACACCGACAGGTACAGGCCGCGCGCGCCGGTCTTCGCATCCTTGCATGCCAGCAACCGCTGGGTCGTGTCCTGGTCCATGCCCGCATTGGCGATGTAGAGCAGGGTGATGCCCGTGACGATCGCCAGCAGCGAGAAGGGGCGGGAGAGGTCGAGCGAGAAATCGAACAGCCTGAGCTTGTCGACGCCATTCGGAGCATTGCGCAGTGCATCGACGATCGCTCCGTTCGACGCCGGGATCGACAGGCGCAGGAACACCAGCACCGCGATCGCCGACCCGAGATACACGATGAACTGGATCAGGTCGTTCCACAGGACCGACTTCAGCCCGCCGACAAAGGTGAACAACACGCTCGCCACCACCAGCAGCGCGGCGGCGATCAATATGCCGGTCGCATCGACCGACCCGGTGATGACCATCGCCAGCGCGATCGCCGCCAGATACACCCGCGCGCCGCCGGCAAAGACCCGCCCGACCAGGAACATGCCCCCGGCCCAGCGCGTCGCGCGGATGCCGAACCGCATCGTCAGCAGCTCATACGCCGTCGTCGCGCGGATCGCGTAGAAGCGCGGGATCATCACATGCGCGACGAACATCGCGCCCAGCAACCCGGCGATATTGCCGGTCAGGTAGGTCAGGTCCTTGCCATAGCCATAATCCGGCCCGCCGAGGAACGTCGCCGCCGATTGCGTCGCCGACAACACCGACACCGCCGCCAGCCAGGCGGGCACATTGCCCCCGGCCAGAAAATAGTCGTGCGCCGACGCGGTGTTGCGGGGGGTGAAGATCCACCCCCCGGCGATCAGCAGCAACAGATACGCGGCGATGACCAGCCAGTCGGCCAGCGAGAAGGGCAGGTGCATCGC
Organism: uncultured Sphingomonas sp.; assembly: GCA_913777295.1. Lineage (GTDB taxonomy): Bacteria > Pseudomonadota > Alphaproteobacteria > Sphingomonadales > Sphingomonadaceae > Sphingomonas. The sequence goes on from CAJYRU010000118.1 coordinate 18,536, forward strand.
CCTTACATCTTTGCCGTCAGCGTGAACCCGATCGTGCGGCCGAGAATGTCATAGGTGTCGGGGAAGGTGTTGAAGACCCCGCCCGCCGATACGCGCGGCGTACGACGGTCGAGCAGGTTGTAGACGCCCGCGCTCATCGTGATCGCCGGCGTGAAGTCGCGCGAGGCCGACAGGTCGAACGTGTCCTGCGCGGCGATCGTCTCGGTCGACCCGGCTGCGCTCGACTTCACCCGGCCGATCCGCTGCCAGTCGAACTGGATCACGCCATGGTCGAACAGGATGCCGATCCCCGCGGTGTGGCGATAGTCGGGCTGGACCAGCGTCGTCCCGTCGCTCGAACAGGTGGCACCAAACGTGCCCTTGCACTGCACCGCACTCATCGTCGGGTTCGCCTGGATCAGGTAGGAGGTGACGATATTGCCCTGATAGCTGGCGCGTAGCCCGATCCCGTTCATCCATTCGGGGCGCAGCGTGTAGCTGGCGGCGACGTCCAGCCCGCGCTGGAGCAGCCGCCCCAGATTCTGGTTGTTGACGAACGCGTCCTTGAACGACCCATTGGCGTTCCGCGTCACCAGGTTGCACAGCGGGTTACCGGCGGTCGGATTGGTGATGTAGCAGCTGGTGATCGCCGCGATCGGCTGGATCACGCCCACCGCGCCGCGCAGGTCCAGCTCATACCAGTCGACCGTCGCGTTGAGGCCCGGCAGGAAGGTGGGGGTCAGCACGCCGCCGATCGTCTTGGTGAAGCCGGTTTCGGGCTGGATGTCCGGGTTGCCGCCATAGAAATAGTTGCCGGTCAGGTAGCTGGCGGCGCGGGAATCAGTCGATCCCGCCGCCGGCGCGCCCAGCCGGTCGCACTGCGCCCGGTTGCCGGTGCCGATCACGCACGGATCGCCGCCATAGCGCGGCTTCAGCCGGTCGACCGTCACGAGGCTGCTGAACGGCAGCGACGAGGTGCTGGCGGCGAACTCGCCGAAATTGGGGGTACGCAGCACGCGCTGGTAGGTGCCGCGCAGCCGCAAATTGCGGTCGACCGCCCAGTTCGCCTCGACCTTCCACGTACCGTGCGTGCCGAACAGGTCGTAATCGGACAGGCGATAGGCACCGCCGACGTCGAACTGGCGGATGAACGGCGTGTTGTGGATCAGCGGTACGCGCAGTTCGCCGTACAGCTCCTTCACGTCGAACGCGCCGGTATAGGCGGCCTGCACCCCTTGCCGATAGCTATTGCCCGACAGTAGCGCGCTGTCCTGCTGGATGCTCGCCGTCTCGCGGCGATACTCCGCACCAACTGCAAAGCCGATGGGCCCGGCGGGCATGGTGAATACATCGTCCAGCGTCCCGCTGACCGTCGCGGCGGTCACGAACTGGTCGCGCTTGCGGTTGAACCCGTTGATCGGGCTGCCCAAGGCGGCGGCGATGCCGGGGCGGTTGGGGCCGAAAATATCGACCGTGTTGACGATCGACGCGAAGTTGTTGGCGCCGCTGGCATTCGCCACCAGCCCGTCGCCGCCGATCAGCGAATTTTCGACCGAGCGGCCATATTGGGCATAAATGTTCCACTGGAGCGCGCCCGTCAGCGGCCCGCGCAGCCCCGACTGCAACTGCAACGTGTCGCGTTCGGTGCGATAGGTGATGAGGCCCAACTCGGCCAGTGAGCGGCTGACATTCACCTGCGCCACGCCGTTCACGAAGGTCAGCTGGCTGCGGATCGCATCGGTCAGGAACGGGTTGGTCGCGTTGATCCCGACGGTGCGGCTGACGCTGGCAGGCTGAGCGCCGGGCGTGCCGGTTTCCTCGGTGCGGGCATTGGTGAACATCGCGCGGCCATAGAGTTCGACGGCGGGCGTGATTTCGTATTTGTATAGCGCGGCGAGGTTGATGCGCTTGAGCGGTGATACCAGCGGGTAACTGCCCGAAATGTTCGACGTCGCCGACGGGTTGGTGGTGAACGCGCCGGTATCGGTAAAGCCGAAGCGGCGGCGACTCGCGACATCGGTAAACACGCCGCCGACATTGGGAATGGTCTGGTTCGGCGTCGCCGCCCAGTCGCGCTGACGGGCGAGGATGCCGTCCCGCTGGGTATAATCGGCGGCGAACACCAGGTTGCCGCGGTCGCCGACGCCAAGGCCCAGCATCACCGACCCGCCATATTGCGCGCCGCCGCGCACCGACAACCGGCTGGCGGCGGTCCCGCGCACCCCTTCGAACTCATCGTTCAGGATGAAGTTGACGACGCCCGCCACCGCATCCGCGCCATAGACGGCGGCGGCACCGCCGGTCAGCACGTCGACCCGCTTGATGAGCGAGGCGGGGATGGCGTTGACGTCGACCGAGTTGCGGAAGCTGAACGGCGCGGCGCGGGTGCCGTCGATCAGCACCAGCGACCGGCTCTGCCCGAAATTGCGCAGTTCCAGCACCTGCGCCCCGAACGCGTCGCTCCCCTGCGACCCCTGTCGCACGCCGCCAGACAGCTGTGGCAGCTTGGTGGAGAAATCCTCGATCGTCAGCGCCGATTGCAGCCGGATTTGCTGTTCATTGGTCGACGCCACCGGGCTGCTCGACACCAGCCCCGGCGTCGGGATGCGCGTGCCGGTGACGACGATCTCGCCCTCGGGTTGATCGGTTGCGGCAGGTGCGGTGTCGGCAGGTGCCGTCTGCGCCATCGCGACGCCGGGCAGCGGCGTCAGCGCCATGGCCAGCGCTGCCAGCGCACTCGAATGCCGGAACGATGATACCATGACTTGCTTCCTCTATCGCACCGCCGACTCTGCCGGCCGGTGTCCCGCCCGCCCGATGCGGTCGACCGGGAGTATGTATACTTGTCGCGTTTCTGTAAATAGGTGGTATCAATCTGGTATGGTCTGATGGCGTACTCGACGCCAGGGTCGTATCCGCTGCCGCCCTAACCTATCGTCACGCCGGACCCGATCTTAAATCCCGCTTCGATTTCCAGATGCAAGCGACTAGGAAAAGTTCATGGCCGGCGCGCCCGCTTCCATCCTGTTGCGGGCTTCTCTAGCGTCAGCATATTTAGCGTGCTGTTGGCTCCGGAGGTGCCCGATCAATGAGCGTAATCCAGCTGTCACAACGTCTGCTCATTCGTGACCGGGTGAACGGCTTCAAGGTGGCGGTATTATTCTTTATAGCTGCTGGCGGCTGGCTTTTCCTTGACTGGCTGGTTTCCAGAATTTAGATAGTCCTTGGATTGCCTTGCCCCTACTACCAATTGTTTTAATATACATTGCCGAATTAATAGGAATATATTGCTGGTTTAGAGGTATGACGTTGCCAAGCCTCTGCGTGTTGGTAGCTATGCTTGCGCTGAATTGGTTTTTCCGGGTAAAGCTGACGCTACCAGATGCGGTGGGTTACGCCGTTTTAGTTGCTATCATCGCAGCAGGAGGGTTTCTTATGTTTCGAATGTGGACGTATGGGGCTATCGAACGGCAAGATCGCTGAAATACCATCGGGTCGGTGAAGCGGATCAATGGCTGCTTTCCACCACGTATCGACGTTCGCGAAACCGTATCGTTCGGCGCAGGCACGCCAGCCGAACCCACAGAATGCCCAGCTGAGCATCAATGTGTCTTTGCGTCCCATCAGGCAGTTCGTCAGATTAGACCGATTGGCGTCTCGTTGAAACCAGTCCAACGCCACTTGTCACGTCATGTCGACTGGTATCTAGTCCGCCGATGACCCGACCCGTACCGCCACTGCCCGACCTCGGCATGATCGAGGGTCGTTTCGGCCGCCTCTGGACCCCCGAAGAACGCGGCCATGTTGTCCGCACGCTCGCCGGGGGCGGCTATAGTTTTTACCATTATGGCCCAAAGGCGGACGCGGCACTCCGTCGCGCTTGGCGCACCGCCCACGATCCTGTGCAAACCGAGGCGCTGGCGCGATTGTCGTCCGAGGTCCGCGCGGCGGGGATGCGGTTCGGCATGGCACTGACGCCGATCGGCTCGACCCATCCGTTCGACGACACCGTGCGCGCCGACCTGACCCGGCGCATCGCCGATCTCGATGCGACCGGGATCGACGACCTCGCCATCCTGTTCGACGATCTGCGCGGCGACCTGCCCGAACTGGCGGTGCGGCAGGCGCAGGTCGTCAATTTCTGTGCCGGGATCACCCGCGCGACGCGGGTCTATATGTGCCCGACCTATTATTCGGACGATCCGGTCCTCGATCGCGTGTTCGGGGTGCGGCCGGTCGACTATCTGGGCGATCTGGGGCGGATGCTCGATCCGGCGGTGCAGGTCTACTGGACCGGCGAAGAGGTCTGCGCGCGCGAGGTCGGGGTCGGCCATCTGCGCACCGTCGCCGAAGCGCTGGGACGGCGGGTGTGCCTGTGGGACAATTATCCGGTCAATGACGGGGTGCGCATGTCGCGCCATCTGCACCTGCGCGCCTTTACCGGGCGGACGGCGGCGATCGCGCCGTGGCTGACCGGCCATGCGATCAACCCGATGATCCAGGCGCATCTGGGCTGCGTGCCTGCGCTGACCCTGCCGCTGCTGTATCGGCGGGGCGAAGCATATGCCTATGGCGCAGCGTTCCGCGAAGTCGCGACCGAGTTGCTGGGCGCGGAGCTGGCCGGACTGCTGCAAGCGGACCTGCTGAAGTTGCAGGACAGCGGTTATGACCGGTTGAACATACCGCCACTCCGCGCGAGCTATGCTGCGCTCGACCATCCCGCCGCGCGGGAAGTGGTGCGGTGGCTGGATGGCCTCGACCTGATGACCGATGCCGAGGTGCAGACGCAGTAGCGACGGCTGCGGCCTGACGACTATCGCAAGACGGTACCCACCGATGCGCGGCAGGGGTTCGACGCGTCTACTGTCTAGTCAAGATAGCGCAGTCCAAGCCGCCGGACCTGCCCCGGTTCCAATTATCCCCAGCGGCTGCGGTGGTCGTCGTCATGGCCGGCGCGGAGCATCCCAGCCTGTTCCCGCCAGCGTTCGTCGTCGATCGTGCCCGGACGCAGGCGCAGATCGTCCTCCAGCGCGCGCTCGTCGGCTTCACTCAACCCCTCGATCGCGCGATAGGTCTTGATCCCGCGCTGGCCGAGCGCGCGTTCCAGATCGGCGTCGATGCCGCGGATGCGCGACAGATTGTCACCACCCCAACCGAAGAAGCCGCCCCCGCTGCCGGTCGCGGCGGCACCCGTGGTGGCGGCAGTAGCCGCGGCCGTGCTGCGTTCATGGGCCAGCCGGTCGCGTTCGGCCTCCACCTCGCGCAGGCGTTCGTCGCGGGTCTTCACGTCGGCGGCCACTTCGGCACGATATGCCTTGTGCGCCGCTTCCTCGTCGCGATATCGCTTCTTCCACTTCTTGCCGCCTGACGAGGACGCCAGCCCGAACAGCCACCCGGCAAACAGGACGAGAGCGAGGACCGCAAACTGGGTCGGCGTCTGGAACAGCATCGTGCAGGCCCCTTGAAAGTGATTACGGGGCAATAACGGTCGGGGCGGGGCGGCGTTCCGCCGGCACCTCGCCGCCGACCGGCCGGGCTATTTCCCGAATGCGTCGCTGATGCTGCAGGCTGCCGGACCCAGGATGACGACGAACAGCGTCGGCAGGATGAACAGGATCAGCGGCACGGTCATGATCGCGGGCAGGCGCGCGGCCTTTTCCTCGGCCCGCATCATGCGTTCGTTGCGGAATTCAGCGGACAGCACGCGCAGCGCGGAGGCCAGCGGGGTACCGTATTTCTCGGTCTGGATCATGGTGGTCACCACGCCCTTCACCGCGTCGAGGTCGATGCGCATCGCGAGGTTCTCGAACGCCTGGCGCCGTTCGGTCAGGAACCCCAGTTCGATCGAGGTCAGCGAGAATTCCTCGCCCAGTTCGGGGTAGGCACGGCCCAGTTCGCGCGCGACGCGGGCAAAGGCGGCGTCGACGGTCAGGCCCGCCTCGGCGCAGATCACCAGCAGGTCGAGCGCGTCGGGCAGGCCCTTGCGAATCGCTTCCGTCCGTTTGGTGATCTTGTTCTTGAGATAGAGGTCGGGCGCCTTGTAGCTCAGGATGAACGTGCCGGCGACGAGGCCATAGGCCTTGAGCGGCGACCAGTCGGCAAAGGCGTCGGTGCCATAGACGATATAGAGCATCGGCAGGCCGAGGACGATTGGCAGCATCAGCCGCCCGAAAATGACCGCGACCGCCCAGTCCTTCGACCGGATGCCCGCCTGCATCAGTTTCAGCTGCGCGACCTTCAGCTGCGAATCCTGTAGGACCTTCATCGACGACAACAGGCCGCGGATGCGGTCGGTCGCGTCGTTCTTCTGCACCAGCTTCGCGCGGCGCTTGCTGGTGGAGGCGGTGATGCCGGCCTTCAGCTGTTCGCGGCGATCGTTCAGCGCCTTGACCCGGCGGGTCATCGGGTCGCGCGTGGTCGTCGCGACATAGATCGCCAGCATGACCGACAGGACGGCGATCGCCGACAGGATCGTCGCGACATTGACGACGTCGAAGCCGAGCAGCGTGGGATGAGGGGCGGTTACCATCGCATCAGATCTCGAAACTGACCATCTTGGCCATGATGAAGGCGCCGATGCCCATCCACAGCGCCCCGGCCAGTCCGGCGACCATCAGCCGCGGATCGACGAAGAAATTCTGCATATAGGTATCGTTGATCATCCAGATCATGCCGAAGACGATGAACGGCAGCGACCCGACGATATAGGCCGATGCCTTGGATTCCGACGACATCGCCTTGATCTTCAGCTTCATCTGCGACCGCTTGCGCAGCACGTCGGCCAGGTTGGCGAGCGTTTCGGCAAGGTTGCCGCCGGTTTCGCGCTGGATGGCGATGGTGATGATGAAGAACTGGAATTCGGGCGTGCCGAGCCGGTCGCCGGTTTCCTGCAACGCTGCGTCGAGCGAGCGGCCGATCTTCATCCGGTCGCTGACCAGGCGGAATTCCTCGCCGATGGGGCCGTCGATCTCCTGCCCGACGACGGTCATCGTCTCGGTGATCGGCAGGCCGGAGCGCAGGCCGCGCACCAGCAG
>CAJYRU010000119.1 GCA_913777295.1 uncultured Sphingomonas sp.
CGCCGAATGGTATTTCGCCAAGGTGGGCTCGCTGACCGGCGCGGTGTTCTACAAGGAACTGTCGAACATCATCCTCGACAATTACGGCTTCGTGCGCAGCTTCACCAACAACGGCCAGACCTTCCCCGTGTCGGTGAACGGCCCGGCCAATGCGCCCGGCAAGGCGCATATCAAGGGCGCGGAAATCTCGTACCAGCAGACCTACGACTTCCTGCCGGGCGTGCTGCGCGGCCTGGGGACGCAGGCGACCTTCACCTATATCGATCCGGGCAAGATCCCCAACGCAACGCCGGCCAACGGCCCCGCCGACGGCAGCCGTCCGCCGGTCGACGTGTCGGGCCTGTACAGCACGCTGCCGCTGGCCCAGCTGTCGAAGTACAACTTCAACGTCTCGGCCTTCTACGACTTCGCGGGCATCTATGCGCGCATCGCGTACAGCTGGCGGTCGAAGTATCTGCTGACCAACCGCGACTGCTGCTTCCCGTTCCTGCCGGTCTATTCGGACGCGACGGGTCAGGCGGACGCCTCGCTGTTCTACACGGTCAACAAGCAGTTCAAGATCGGCGTGCAGGTCCAGAACCTGCTGGACGCGACGACCAAGACCTCGTTCGTGCTGAACGGCGACGGCCTCGAAGCGCCGCGTTCGTACTTCAAGAGCGACCGTCAGTTCCAGCTGAGCGTCCGCCTGACGCTCTGATCTTTCGGCTTGGAAAGACACCTGTTCGGGGGTCGCAACCATCTGGTTGCGGCCCCTTTTTTCTGTGTCTCGCCACCGCAAGGTAATTGATAAAACAAATATCAATATTGCCGTTGACAGCGATGACACTCACCGCCCAATCTGTCGGCATCGATCAAGACAAGGACGCGGCGGCATCGGATCGGCGCGCATGAAGGGGACCTGATGACCAATATCGCTCGACGCACGTTTCTCGGCACGTCCGCCCTGCTGGCCGGGTGCACCATGGCACCGCCGGTCGCGACCACGCCTGCTACCACGAACCGCGCCTTTGTCCGGCGCGATGGCGCGCGGCTGATGGTGGGCACCGAACCCTATCGCTTTGTCGGCGCGAACATCTGGTATGCCGCCTATCTCGGCGCCGACGCGCCCTATGGCGACCGTGCGAGGCTGGGCCGCGAGTTGGATGCGCTGGCGGCGATGGGGGTCACCAACCTGCGCGTGCTGGCCTCCGCCGAGGAAGGTCCGCTGAAGAACTCGATCAAGCCCGGCTTTCGCGGACCGGGCAAGGACTACAACCAGACGCTGCTCGCCGGCCTCGACTATGCGCTGGCGGAAATGGCCAAGCGCAACATGCGCGCGGTGCTGTACCTGACCAATTTCTGGGAATGGTCGGGCGGCATGATGACGTACCTGTCCTACGTCAATGGCGGCCAGTATCTGAACATGAACGACCCGGCGCATCCCTGGCCGGAATTCGCCAATTATAACGCGCAATTCTATGGCAATGCCCGCGCGATGGAGCTGTATCGCGACTGGATCCGCACCGTCGTCGGCCGCACCAACAGCGTGACCGGCACCCGCTATGCCGACGATCCGGCGATCATGGCGTGGCAGCTGTCGAACGAACCGCGCCCGTCGGGCGACCTCGCCCACGCGAACCTGCCGCAATTCTACGCCTGGGTCCGCGCCAGCGCACAGCTCATCAAGTCGATCGATCCCAACCATCTGGTGTCGACCGGCAGCGAGGGACTGAAGGGCGGGCTGGAGCGTGCCGACATCGTGCTGGCCGAACATGCCATTCCCGAAATCGACTATCTGACCGTCCACATCTGGCCCAACAACTGGGACTGGGTGAAGCAGACCGACCTCACCAACACCGCCGCCCGCGGCGAAGCGCTGACCGACAAATATATTGCCGACCATGTCGCGTTGGCGAAGCAGCTGAACAAGCCGATGGTGATCGAGGAATTCGGCTATCCGCGCGACGGCGGCAGCAACGATCCCGCCGTGCCGACGACCTTCAAGGATCGCTTCTACGGCCGCATCTATGCCGCAGCGCTGAAAAGCATGGCGGCGGGCGGACCGATCGTCGGCACCAATTTCTGGGCATGGAATGGCGAGGCGCGGGCGCAGCACCCCGACTATCGCTTCGCGGAGGGCGACCGCCAATATATGGGCGACCCGCCCCATGAACCGCAGGGCTGGTACGGCATCTTCACCGGCGACACCACGATCCGCCTGGTCGCGGATCAGGCGGCAGCAATCGCCCGGTTGCCGCGCTAAGAAAGCGTCAAGTTCCTCGTCATTCCCGCGCAGGCGGGAATCCATAACCGCTGACGTTTCAGCAAGGATCGCGACGTCAGCGCATATGGACTCCCGCCTGCGCGGGAGTGACGATTCGATTAGGACCGGGTCACCGCCCCGCCCCCTCCAGCCCCGCCGCTACCGCCGCCTGTGGCAGATAGCGCGGGGCGACCCGCGCCTTTGCCCGCTGCTCATAGGCATAGCCCGCCGACAGGATCGCGGCATCGGTGCCCGCCGTGCCGATGAACGACAGCCCGACCGGCAATCCCTGCATCAACCCCATCGGCACGGTCAGGTGCGGATAGCCGGCGACGGCGGGCAGTTCGGATGCCGACGGCCCGCCATATTGGTCGCCATAGACCGGATCGCTGAGCCACGCGGCGGCATAGGTCGGCTCGACCAGCAGGTCGGTGCGCGCCGTTTTCAGCATCGCATCGATCCCCTCCCGCCCGGCAAGCCGCAGCGACGTCGCCCGCGCGGCGCGATAGGCAGGATCGGCCAGCCCCTTAGTTTCGGCCGCCGCCTCGAACAGTTCCTGTCCGAAGAACGGCATCTCGGCAGCGGCATTCGCGCGGTTGAACGCGATGACCTGCGCCAGCGTCCGTGCCTTCACCGCCGATGGCGTGGTCGCGAGATAGGCGTCGAGATCGGCCTTCAATTCGGTCTTCAGCACCAGCAATTCTGCCTCGTCCAGCCCGTCGAGCTTGGGCGGCGTCACCTCGACCAGTGTCGCCCCGGCGGCGCGCAGGACGTTCAGCGCCACGTCGAACCGTTCGGCCAGTGCCGCCGGCATCCCTGCCGGACGGATCACGCCGACCCGCTTGCCGCTTAGCGCGCCTGCCGACAGCCCGGCCGCATAATCCCGCACCATTGTCCGCGCGGTGGCCGCATCGGTCGGATCGGGACCGGCCATCGCCGACAGCAGCAGCGCCACATCGCGCACCGACCGGCCCATCGGACCCGGCGTGTCCTGGCTGTGGCTGATCGGCACGACCCGGCTGCGGCTGACCAGCCCCAGTGTCGGCTTGAACCCGACCAGCCCGTTGATCGACGACGGACAGACCACCGACCCGTCGGTTTCGGTCCCGACCGCCACGGCGGCCAGGCTGGCGGCGATCGCGGCACCCGATCCCGACGACGAACCGCAGGCGGTGCGGTCGAACGCATAGGGGTTTCGCACCAGCCCGCCGACCGCACTCCACCCGCTCATCGACCGGGTCGATCGGATGTTCGCCCATTCGGACAGATTCGTCTTGCCGAGGATCACCGCCCCGGCCCGCCGCAGATAGGCGACGACCGGCGCATCCCGGCGGGTGACATTGTCCTTCAGCGCCAGGCTGCCGGCGGTGGTCGCCATGGCATCGGCGGTCTCGATATTGTCCTTGATGAGGACCGGCACGCCGTGCAGCGGCCCGCGCACCCGCCCGGCGCGGCGTTCGTCGTCCAGCGCCTTGGCCTGCGCCAGCGCGTCGGGATTGGTTGCGATGACGCTGCGCAGCGTCGGCCCCTGCCGGTCGATCGCGGCGATCCGGGCAAGATAGGCCTGCGTGATCGCGACGCTGCTGGTCGCGCCCGACTGCATCCGCTGCTGAAGCTGGTCGACCGACACCTCCTCGACCGGCACGACATTCGTCTGTGCCGCCGCCGGTGCCGCCATGATCGCCAGCGCCGCGACGCCCGTCAGTCCAAATCCGCGCATATCCGCCCCCTCTGCTTCCGGGACGGGAGGCTATCGCAGTCGACGCCCCGCGCAATGGCCGAAACGGACGCCGGACAGCAAAAACCCCGCCAATCCAACGTACTGACGGGGCGTTTTAAATGGTGGGCGCGGCAAGGATTGAACTTGTGACCCCTGCGATGTCAACGAAGCGGACAGCCCGGATTTCTGCCATTTTCAGGCGGTGATCGGCACCCTGCCCCCTTCTGAAATCCGCAGAAAACCGTGCGTTGCTGCACGCAACGCCGAACACGCGCCGAAGCCCACACCCCTCCACATAGCGGCGGCTGAACAGCCGTCGCGCACGCTCGAGCGGCGTCGAATGCAATTCCGGCGGCGCGTTCGTGCGCCCATCGACCTTCCGTTCCGGAGGGGCATAAGTGCCTGTTCTCAATTCCTTCGGCGAGATCGCCGCCCGTCTAGCACCCGCCTTCGATCGTAAGCCTAAACGGCCGGGGGCCGTGCATCGCACTGGCCAGCCTGTCCGGCGTAACAGCAAGGAGGCCGGGACGTTCGAAGACCAGTATTTCCGCAAGCCAGAGGTAGGCGAGACGGACCGAACGCTCAATGCCGCGCGCCATGCACTAGACGCGGGGCGCAAGTTGCGGCGCGACGCCCGGAAGGCTGGCACGAAGCTTTCGGTGGCCGAGCGGCTGATTACCCAACTCACGGCCGGTGCCGTCCGCGTGCTCGAAGAAATGCTGACATTCGCACGTAAAAATGCAGGGCGTGTCTACCCTTCTTACGACCGCCTTGCAAAAGACACGGGGCTGGGTCGACAGACGGTGAGGCGAGCAATCACGATTCTCGAGGCCATCGGGCTGCTGGAACGTCAGCGTCGCTTCGTGATGGTACCGGGTGGCGGTCCCAAGCCGCAATACCGTCAGACCTCCAACGTCTACCGCACCTCCCTGCCCGCGCTGGTGCGTCGCTTCCTGCCAAAATCACTGCGTCCGATACCGATCCCAGCGGACGAGGCGCACCGACAGCAGGAAGATGTCTGCGAGACGGCCGCAATGCGGAAGGCAGCGACCTGTGAACAACAAGTCGCCTTTGCGTTCGATCAGAACAGCCCGCTGGGGCGGGAGCTCCACCGCCTCGCGCTACGTGTCGACGAGCGCGAGTGCCATTTTGGCTCTGAACCGCTACCGAATTCCTTATGATATCGGTGGAATAGAAAGCATCGCTACCGCGATACGTATCCAGAAACGACATCATCCAGCCCAACCGGACCGCCATGTGTTAGTCCCCGATGCCGCACCCGCCCGGCCCACGCGGCCGCACACCTTGCGGCATCTGTAGGACGCTGCGGCTAACGCCGCCCGATGGCTTAGCGGCGGGGAGTAGCAGGAAACGTGCCACCGCCATCGCTGGCGGAAGCGCTCGCGGATCTGCTATTGATCCGAGAGAACGGTGCGTGATCGTTGCGCAAAGTCGTTCGGGATCGAGAAGGAATTTGCGGTGGGTGCGCGAGGAAAGAAGCGCCGTCGTGCAGACGGGTCGGTAGCGCGTTCGGTATCTTCCAAACCGGAGGTTACCCCCTTCCCACTTTTGTTTACGTCGGAACCTGTTCCGGCGGTTGATCCATCCGCGCTGTTACTCAGCCTAGAAGTCGAAAACCGGTTTGCGCCCATCGATGCCGCTGCGTTCGAACGGGTGGTCGAGGCCCTGCCGGACGGTGAGGATATGGCATTCCGCTCAGCTGAGAGTGCTATCCTCGCCGAGGTTGGCGACGATGGTATGGAAACAGGTCTATTTTGGCGCAGGAATTTTCTCAAAAGTTACCTGCGTGATCATCCGGACCGATTTAGCATCGAATCTGACGGCAAAATCGTCCTCGATCAAGATTTGCTGAGGCATGCCGCAGAGACCCCAATCGAAACGGATCCGACCGCAAAAATCGCGTGGCCGTAGGATCTCAGGGGACGATTTTTATCGTTCGGGCAGAAGCAAATCGGCCCAAATCTGCATCACACGGCGGCGCGGCCCCAACTGCTTCGATCGATTGTACGCACCCTCGACCTTTACATTGACCTCGGCCCCCTTCTTCGCGGCGTGGCCGAGGGCGCGGTCGATGGTGACGCGCTCGGCCGGGTGCCGTTCGTTCAGGATCGTCGAGAAAGTAGCGCGCCAACCATGCGGCACATGCCTGCCGGCGAAGCCGGCCTTCCGATACAGCGCGCCGATGGCGCTCTCGGCGATCGGCGCGGCATCGCCGCCGCGGCTGAAGACCAGGACCGGATCGATCGCCAACGCGCGGACGATCCGCAGCACGTCGACCGCCTGGCGCGATAGCGGCACGACATGGTCGAAGCGGCGGTCCGCCTTCTTCGCCTTCGCCAGCTTCATGCGCTGCGCCGGCACCACCCACACGGGCACCTGCGGCCCGATCGCTTCCCCAGTCCAGTCGACGTCGTGCAGCTCGTCCCACTGCATGCCCCGCAGCGCACCCAGGCGAACGCCGGTCAGCGCGAGGAAGCGCGACGCCAGCTGGACGATCGCCGGTGCCGGCACGCCGGTCGACGCCGCTAGCAGCTCGCGCGCGTCGTCGATCGAAACTAGCGCGAGCTGCTCGCCGGCGATCGGCGCGGCCGCGAGCGCCTGCTTCACCGATGCGGCCGGATCGAACTGCGCCCATTCGTTCGCGATCGCGAAGCCGAAGACCTTACTGATCCGCTGGCGCAGCCGTTTGGATGTCTCGATCGCACCGCGCGCCTCGACGGTGCGCAGGACGTCGCGGATGTCCGCCACGCCCACCTCGTCGACGTCGATCGCGCCGATCGCCGGAAAGACATCGCGCTCGAGACTGGTTATGACGTCGCCGGCGTGAACTTCCGTCCAGCTCGACCGCCAATGAGCGTGCCACCCTCGGGCGACTGCCTCGAAAGTCCGGTCGACCTCGGCACGCGTTGCGCGCTCTTCGCGCGGGTCGCGCCCGGCGCGCAGCGCGTCGCGCGCAGCTGCTGCTGCCTCACGCGCGGCCGACAGGTCGACGTCGGGAAATTGCCCGATTGTCAGCAGCTGCTCGCGGCCGGCGAGGCGGAATCGAACTCGCCATGATTTGAGGCCAGTCGGGGCCACATAGAGGTGGAGGCCCTGCCCGTCGGCCAGCTTATAGGCGAGCGGCTTTGGCCGCGCGGTACGCACCTGCGCGTGAGTCAGCATCTGCGATTTCCTATCTGAAAGCACGAAGTCAATTGCGACCGCGAAATCGTTTAATTTCGCGTTGTCTCAGCGTCGGTCTGGCGGCAAAGAGTCCGCAGACCGTCGGATGATGAACGCCCCGTTCACAGGCATTCGGCGGTCTCCCGCCGGCGGCATTTCTTCGCCGTCGTGACCGTCGGCGGGTTTCGGGGCGGACAATCCCTCCGCCGCAGCTATATGCGCTTCCGCGGAAAACCGTGCTTTTTGACGATCGAGCGTGGTGACAATACCCATATCGATACCCTCAATTGACGGTACCGTGCTGGATCGGGACTGGCGCCGATCTTGTCGGAATATGCATCGTTGCGGCGGCGCGACCTCGCGTGCAAACTTCTCGCTCACCCAAAAGATATTGGGGACCATGCAGGAGGGAATGATGCGCAGGTTTACCGCGTGGTGTCGCCTTTGCTTGAGGCGTAGCGCCTTGTACCGCAGCAGTACGATGGATTGGCCTACTTCATTTCGAACTGAAGAGTGCTGCCAAGACAAACTTTGGGAGGCGCCTTGGTAGCTGGGTGGCGTTTAATGGCCGTAACGCTTATCACCTCGCAAACGGAGCTGGCGGCGATGTCGCCGTCTAGCTGCAAAACCTGCCCATATCAGTATTGCGACGAGCGCGATTACGACGATGCCGTACGCAATCAGCTCTCTGTTGCTGCTCCCCATACGGGAATGTTGGCGGTAGCAGAGGCGATTGTCACGATCTTTTTGGTCCTGTCGCTGACGCTAATAGGCTGCAGCTTTCTACATGATCTACCGGCCGACGAACTTTTCAAAGTGGGATCCTGAAGTACGATTAGCGGGCGGCGGGCAGGGCAACCGATCCGAAATGGTTCAATCTGCGCCCCCCCGCTTAATCTACCTCATTGCAATGAATGTCTTTTATTCGTCACATACCGCCATATCCCCGGGGGCAAATCGGGGAAACGGAGAGGGGAATATGAGACGCATCGGGGCTTGGATCGGCGCTCGCCTGAAGCCGAGGGCAACCTGTCCTTGCGGCAAGCCGGCGAAGGAACGCTTCTGTTCGGACGCCTGCGAGCAGGACCAAATCTGGCA
Source organism: uncultured Sphingomonas sp. (assembly GCA_913777295.1). GTDB lineage: Bacteria > Pseudomonadota > Alphaproteobacteria > Sphingomonadales > Sphingomonadaceae > Sphingomonas. The sequence goes on from CAJYRU010000119.1 coordinate 8,244, forward strand.
GTCAGCTTGGTGACGAGCTGAAGGTTACTCAGTGGCAGCCTTCTCCGAGCACGACACGGTTCTTCGACCCTTCGGACTTCACCAGCGGCGCGCCCGCTGGCCGCGACAAAGTGCAGCGGGTGATCTCTACGTCGGTGCTGCCAGCGACGATCAGTAGCGGTGCCGAGGTGGCGTTTGTGGCGATCAGATGCTCGATCCGCACCCGTGCGCCCTTGCCGACCCAAACCGCCGCACTGGTCCATCCGGTCGCGGTGATCGTGCCGGCGGTGACCTCGGTCCAGAACCGATAGTCGCGGGCGTTACGCTCGGCCGTCAGCCGGTTGACCGTCCAGTTGCCCTTGATGTCGAAGCCCCCGTCGCTGTTATCCTGGGCCAGCACGTCGGTAATAGTACCGCTGGTGCCGCCCTCCGTCGCGATGCCGTCACCGTTGTTATAGGTGCCGGCCAGTAGTTGCATTCGGAAGCGCGCGACCCGGCCATTGCGGATCGTGATGCTGGTCCCGGCGGTGATTGCGATGCCCTGCGGCAGATGCTCACCGCTCGACGGCGCATCGGCATGGGTCAGATCGAAGTCCTCGATCAGCGCACCGGGCGCGGTGCGGAGGCGGATGCCGTCGCGGGTCAGGCCGGTGGCGGTCAGCCCCCGGATCTTGATGCGCGGCGTGTCGACGCCGGCGTCGGTCTCCACCGCACGATAGGCGTCGCGTACCACGACTGGACCGATCGTAATGTCGGCCGCGTCCTGTCGCACCCGAGCCGCGCCGTTCACCCCGGTGGCGACGATCGTCGGCGGTACCGGCGCGGGCCATGTCTGACCTGGGGAGAGGAACGCGGCCTGAAGCAAGGCGAGAAGCATCATCATTGGACGTTCGCTTTCATGTGCGTGGAGAGGATGCCGTCGGCGCGGCCGACACGCGCTTCACCAAAGTTCGTGAAGTGGTCGCCTTCCGGCGTCATCAGGTTGTTGGTGGTCCCGTCGCTGTACCAGTCGTTCGGGTATGCGGCGCTGTAGTAGATGTCCGCACGGCAGTTGTAGGTCGACGTGATGCCCGGGCGGCCAATCAGCGCCTGATTATAGCCGAAACCGGTCCCCGATCCCGTATCGAGGTAGTTGAGATTGGGTGACTGGTCCGGCGGCGCGAGGAACTTGCCGCTGGCCGACGTCGAGCGGACCGTCGAGAAGCCGACATGGATTCGAAGCGTCGGGTTGATCGACAGAAGCTGCCCGATCACGAAGTCCAGGTCGGCGAGGATGTCGGCGAGCGGCCGCGTGTTGATGTCGTTGTACGGCTCGTCGATGTACGCATCGGTGAAACCGGCAACATGGTTGAGGCGCCAGGTCTGACCGGCGCGGATGTTCTCCGCCCAATATTGCAAGCGATCACCATCGGTCGCGAACTTGGCCATCGGCTTGCCGGCACGATATGCCGCCTGCTGCATGAAGCCGCCGCGGTTGACGCCATAGCCCGCCGGATGGTTGCCCTTGCCGTCGACCCGGCTCGTGCCCTGCCCGTAGATTGCCCCCTTGGTGTGCTCGATCTCGCATTTCAGGAACTGCAACAGGCGGGTGCCCGCATTGCTGCCACCGTTAGCGGTGAAGGTGGTCGAACCGAAACTCGTCGTACCGCCATCATAACTGCCCGTGCCGGCGTCCCCGCTGCCGCCGGACACATAGGTCATTGGCAGCAGCGTGCCCGACGCCGCGTCGATCTCCATCATGCCGATGATTTGGCCGCCGTTCGGCCATTCGGTCAGCCCGACGTCTACCGGCGAAAACGGATCAAACACGACGTCGCCGGCGGCCGGCACGAACGAATCCGCGCCACCCTTCTTCAGGCGGAAAATATTGCCGACGACGGCGCCGGTCGAGCTGACGCAGTGAACCTGCGCGCCCATCGCCGTTACGCCCGACCAGCTGATGATCTTCTCCGGCCGCACCCCGTCGACGGACTTGTCGACATAATAGCCAGGTGCGGTGATGCGGCACCGACCGGTCTGCCCTCCGCCGATCATCAACGGCATCGGGTTGCGAACCCGCCGCTTGGTGATGCCGCTGCCGAGCGCATTCAGACCATCGGGGTCGGCAGTGCCGGTCGTAGCCTGCCGGAACAGGCTCGGTGCGACGACGGCGCCGCCGGCGACCTTGAAGCCAGCGGCGCGAAGCCCGGCCGCGAGCGTGCCGGCTCCGCCGATCGCCGAGCGAGCCTGGGCATCACTGAGGCCCGCCGCGGCAATGATACGCGCGATCGCCGCCTCGGACAGGCCCCCGCCCCCGCCGCCGGACCCGATGCCGATTCCGATCCCGATGCCGCCCATCAGTCGATCACCAGCATGTCGGTGGCGGTCGTGCCGGTTGCGAGGATCCGCTGCGCCCGGAACGGGATCAGCGCGCCATCGGGCACATTCTTCCAAGTCCGGGCCTCGGTACCGCCGGTACCGCGCATGACGATCGTACCGCCGGTCCCGACGTAGAGGGCCTTGCCAATATTGGGCAGGTCGGCGGCATCGTTGGGCACGACGGGCGTGGCCCGGGTGCCCGGGCTGGTGACGGTATCGGCATACTGGCCGAAGCGATCGGGCATAGGGCAGTCCTTTCTAGGTAAGGCGTGTCAGCGCGCGGCCGCGGCGGGCACGATCGCGATGGCGCGGTCGGCGACCGCCAACGCGCGGCGCTGTTCGGCGATGGTGGTGGCGACCTTGGCCAGTTCGAGCGCGCGCTCGATCGTGGCGAGGGCGAGACGGACACGCGCTGCGCGCGCCGGTGCCAGACTGGGCAGGATCAGCTCGGCATAGGGCCGCAGGCGATCGTACCGCGCCTGGACGCTGTCGACGGTGTCGGCCGACAGGTGCGCCGGGCCGACACAGGCGGTCAGCGGAAGCGAGGCGGCCGCCAGCGCCACAGCGAGGAGCAGGCGCCGCATTATGCGACACCCGCATATTCGGCCGCCGCATCGAAGCTCGGGCACGCCTTCATGTATTCCTGCGGCTCGATGCGCCCGTTGCCGTTGCGGTCCGGGGAATAGTCGCGGTGGCCCTTGATCGTCGCGGCCGGAAAGCGGTGCTTCAGCTCGGTCAGCAGATGGACAAGCGCCGCCTTCTGCGCCGGCGTGCGGGTGTCCTTTGGCGTGCGACCATCGGTCGCCAGACCGCCGACGTAGCAAATCCCGATCGTCCGCTGGTTATAGCCCTCGACATGCGCGCCCGGGCGCGACAGCGGTCGGCGTATCTCCCCGTCCTGCACGTCCTGCCGCGCCTCGACGCGGGCCAGGCGCTTGTCGGCCTCCCGCATGTCGGTGGCCTGTTGCTCGACCAGGCGCTCGAGCGTCGCGGTGCGACGTCCCTGTTCCTGCAGCTGCGAGATGTAACCGCCGCCGGTCAGCAGCCCGCCGGCGATCAGGGCACCGACCGAAGCGGCCGGCATCCACGCCAGCCACCGCGGCGCCGGCGAGGGCGTCGTGTCGGTCATGTCGATCCTTTCGGAATGCCTTAAAGGGCGAGGCCCGCCCATTCGCCGATCTGGCGTTCGATGCGGAACCGGAAGTCGTCGCTTTCGGTGCGGTTCGTCACCACACCGCCATAGAAGCGGCCGTTGAACGTCTGCCCGGCATTGCCGTCGGCCAGCAGCCGGGCGCGGGCGTTCGCCAGCGCGGCCGGATAGGTCACCGCCGCATTGTCGGCGACATCGAGGCAGTCGACCGCGTTCGAGCGGGCAAGGCCCGGTTCGGACAGCAGCGATAGCACCAGCGGCGCGCCCTGCATCCCGAAATTGCCGGTCGACGTGCCGCTGTTGCCCGACACTGGCAGGCGGATGATGAAGCTCTGCCCATCGCGCACGACCACGGTCCGGACGGTGGTATCCTGCACGCTCGCCAGCAGCATGTCGGACGCCTCCACACGGACGCGCGTGTCAACCTGCAGGCGGTCCTGGTATCCGGACCGCATCCGCGCGTAATTCGGACGCGGCTCGCGCAACGTCGGCATCGAGGGCGCGATCAGCCCGCCGCCGGCGAACTTCCGCAGTCGGCCACTGTTCATCGCCACCAGTTCGGGGAGCCATTCGGCGGTCGACGCCGCATTCATGATGAACTCTTTGTTCGAAACGCGGATGGCGCCCTTCCCGTTCGACAGCATGGCCAGGATGCTGTCCGACCGGCCCGTACCAGGACCGCGGATCAGGCCGCCGGGCGACCCGCCGCCGGCGAACCCGGGCAGGCCGCCATCGGCGAAGCCCGGAAGCACCGACAGCGCGCCGCCATCCGCGAAACCGAAGATGCCGCCGCCGATCGACGCGACGATCGCCTTCTGGATCGCAAGGCGCGCCAGATCGGCGACCACGCCGCCGATGACGTCGCCGGCGACGCCGCCAATGCCTAGCAGGTCGGTCGCCTTGTCGATCTCGATATTCTGCAACCGCTGTTTGCGGGTGCCTTCCATGACGGCCGACTGCATCAGCGCCTGCTCGGCCGAGATGCTGCCCGCCTTCAGCCGATTGCCGATCTCGCGCTGCTCGGCGACCGCCTCCGCCTCGATTTCCTCGCGCGCCAGCGCCTCACGGTCCGCGCTGGTCGCGGTCCGGGCGGTGGCATCGAGGAGCTTGCGCCGCGCCTGCAGATAGTCGCGGGTGAAGGCAGTGTCGTCGCGCAGCTCGCGCCGCGCCGCCGCTTCCTCACGCCGCGCCGTCGCCTCCCCTGCGCGCGTGGCACGCAGGTCGACCGCCGTCTCGTCGGTCGCAAAGCGGCCGGTACGCGGGTCGACATACTTACCCCGGACCTTCACCCGGTAATCGAGATGCGGCCCGGTGCTGATCCCGGTATTGCCGACCGCGCCGATCCGATCGCCCTGCTGCACGCGCTGGCCGCGCTGGACCAGGATCGACGACAGGTGACCATATTCGGTGATCGTGCCGCCACCATGGTCGACGATGATCGCGTTGCCGAGGCCACCCAAGCGACCGGCGTGAATGATCACGCCGCCGGCGGCCGACTTCACCGCCGTTCCGATCGGTGCAGCGATGTCGATGCCCTTATGGAAGGTGGATGCCCCGGGCTTTGGCGCGGCGCGCGGGCCGAACCCCGAAGATACCCGTCCCCCATCCACCGGCGATACGAACCGGGTCAGGGTGCCAGCGCGGCCGGCTTCACGCTCGGCGTCCCGATCGGCCTTGCGTTCCCGCTGCTGCCGGCGCTGCTCTGCTTCCAGCTCGGCGTCGCGCTGCTTCTCCAGCGCCTTGACCTGCCGGTTTAGCTCGGTGCTGACCGTCTTTTCGGCGACTGCGCGACGCCGCACAGCTTCGATCTGGCGGTCGTATTTTTCGCGGATCAGCTCCTCTGCCTGACGCGCTGCGCGTTCGACGACACGACCTGCAACATCAGGCGCTCGATTGCGTCCGCCATCAGCGACTCCTGTCACCTATTCGTCGGGCGGGCGGTTGAACCGCTCATACCCTTCGATCGCCGCCCAGAACTCGCAGGGCGTCGCATTCCAGAATTCATGCGGCCGCCACCCGAGCGCGGCGGCCGCCAGTCCCATCAGCCGGCGGCGGGGGCTTCCTCGCTCGTCGTCGTCACCGCCGGCTTCGGATTTCCCTCGCTGTCGTACCCGCCGGTCACAGCGAGGGTCAGCATCGCAGCGATCCGCTTCTGCACCGCGAGCAGGCCGCCGTCGGAATCGAGGATCAGGCGAGCGATGCGCTTGGCATTGAAGCCCGACGTTTCCGGACGACCGTTCGCCCGGCCCCACGCCTTGATGCATTCGGTCACGACCTGCGCCAGCTCGCCCAGCTTCAGCCGACTGGCGATCGTGTCGCTGGCGACGTCGACCAGGCCGCGACCGAGGATCGTTTCGATCAGCTCGATCGCGTCATAGCTCGGCCGCAAGCCATAGGTCTCGCCCTGCAGGACGAGCATCAGCTCGCCGCGGTCAGTTACCGCCACATCGGCGGTATCGGTGGCATCGGTCACGATGCGTCCTCCTCGGGTTCAGGGTCTGTGGCGGGCGGTACCGGCGGCATCGCACCGAGCAGCTCGTCATAGGCGTCGCGGATCGCGCTGATGACCTTGTGGGAAGTTCCCCAAAGGTAACGGGTCAGACCCGTTTCCATCCGTCCAGCGCGCGGATCAGGATCGCCTTCGTCCGGCGGTTCGACTTTCGCCAGCGCCGGGCCGCTTCGACCAACCCCATATCGTCGACAATGATCGCGAGGAGCATCGCGCCATCGGCGCCGATCGCCGCGCGCCAGCGCGTGTACGCCTGCTCTCGAAGCACGGCGCCGATCCGCTCGGCCGACGCGGCGTTCGGGCCACCGCGACTGCCGCGCGGCTCCAGCTTGGCGGTGCGGACCGCGACGTCGGCCGTGATCGCTTCGTGCGCCGTCGCAATCTCTTGCGCGGCCGCGAGCTGGTGAACGTCGAGCGCGCCCGTTGCCACGAGGCGGGCAAGCGATCCTTCGCGCCGGCGCTCGGCATCTACAAAATCGTGTGTCTGCGGCGTGCCGAACGCCTTGTGCGACCAGCGCTCGCGTTGCGCGACTTGCTCCTCGATGCCTGGCGCCAGGCGGACGATCGGCGGCGCCTTCCCCTTCCGCGCTTTGTTGCGCCCGGGCTTTGGCCGCGGCGCGCCCAGCACCAGGTGCACAAATCGCTGCTGCTCGTAATCGTCGGTGCTGACCACAGGCGCGCCCGCTGCGATCCTAGTCGGAATTCCGGCCATGATGATCCCCTTCAGGATCAGGGATATGATCGAGGATCGCCACTAGCGACAGATTCCCTTGTGGTAACGGCACCACGTCGGGCGGGCAGACAAAATCGTCGTCGATCTTTATGCCCATGCCGCGCATCCGCTCGATCAAATGGCGGTCCATTAACCCGGGCACGGTAATCGCCCGCTGCGCACCGGGCGCGCGATCGATCATCTTCTCGGCCGCGAGCTTTTTCACCAGTGCCTTTGCGCGGGTGTCGCTAACCGACAGCGAGATCGCGATCTCGCGCATCGATGGGCTGCGTCCTTCCCGCACGATGTAATCGGAGATGTACGCCAGTGCCTGATCTTTCCTGCTACTGGCCCCACCCACCGTATTTTTCCCTCCGGCATCAGCGCCTGATCCAATATAGAAAAAATTGGTGGTAATTCCACGCTTCGTCGCGCTGACGTCAAGTCTTGTCCTTAGCGTGATTAGCGGCCATCAATTCCTACATTCAAATCGCGATTTCGTAGCTTCAGCGGTGATGCGATAACTTGGCGGTGCCCATACCGCCTTTGACGGCCCTCCTGCTAATGGAGGTGGGATGAGACTGACAGGACGTTCCGGAATGATCTTGAAACCGATCCTTCTGCACCCGGCGGTGCGGGCTGCACAACTCGTCCTATCCCTAGGATTTGTTGGCTTTTGTATAAGACAATTCCTGGTGGGCGAGCACGTTGGCTATGGCGGCTTCGTCGCGTTTCTGGGCGTCATGGTATGGGCATTCGCGGCCGACCGAGCGAAGGCAGCAAACCGGGATTGAGACCGGCTTCACGCTCGCTGACGGCGGAGACCCCCTCCGCCTTACGCGCGGAAATACGGCGCATTTGGGCCTAGCGGTACCCGCATTCTCGCGGTCGATACCCACGGGAGCTTTCGTCGCATTTGCGGTCATTCCGATGACCGGCCATTGTGGCGCAATGCGGACTATGATCACAATCGTAATTGGCACGGTGTTGCTGTCGGGCTGTGCAGGCAAATCTGTACAGGCGAACGTTGCGGAGGGATGTTATCGCTTCGACGATGGAATACCCTTCTTTCGCGTAGCCGGTAAGACAGGAACCTTTGTCGACGAGTCTAGCCTAAAATCGTTTGAGATTGGACCTTGGAGGTCCGACGGGCGCGAGGTGGAAGTGACCCCAGCCTTCATCCTACATGATGGCACCGTCAGCGCTCCCACCGGGGCCGCCAGAATGGCGGAAGCCGTTGAAACGCGCTCGTCCGGCGTTGTCCGATACAATCGGGTAAACGATCAAGTTATGTTGTCGATACCCGTTGAGGCATTTGGGTGGGCAACAGTACATCTCGGAAAGCCATGTTGATCGAACGGGGCGGCCGCTAACCAGCGATCCTTGCCCAAAGCGGCAGGTTCGCTTCCCGCGGCTTTCGGACCTTCGGCGGCGGAGAAACCCTCCACCGAGCCCTCCAAAATCGGGCACCTGGTCGGACGCAATGTGCGTCTCATCGTCGACGGGGCGCAGGCAATGTATGCGCGAGCCAATAGCTGAGGCCGCCGCATACACCAGCAATCAAAGCGATTGGCCACCCCGGCGGCACCACGATCCCAATTGCGGCTAAAGTTTCGAGGGCAGCGAAGAGAAAAATTCCGGCTAGGGCACCCGTTACTAACAGCCGCACGACAGGACCTCGGGACGCTAGGAAGCCTTCGAGGATAAACCGAAACACTACTACGGAGAAGCCCTCCGCCGTACGTACGGAAGTACGGCGCCTCGGAGCCGAGCGGTACTCACATTCCGGCGATTTAGACCCACGGCAGCTGTCGCCCAGAAGCGGAATCTAGGCGCGCTTCGAATGTAATCGCCTTCGAGTTTGACGACCGTATAGGTAGGCATACGAGAAAGCGCTCGTGCCGCTGAATAATAGAAGTAGCTTTAATGGTTCAGAGTTGGTGGCGCTTTTAAAAGCCCATCCAAGGCA
>CAJYRU010000120.1 GCA_913777295.1 uncultured Sphingomonas sp.
CATGGGTCCGCCGGTGGCGGTCGATTCATGGGTATAGACGCCCTGCGTGCCGCCATGGGCGCGGGCGGTCGAAACGGTCTTCATGGACGCTCTCCCTCGATAGGCCGACCGGGCTATAGGACAGCGAAGGTTCGGCGGGATAGCCGGTTCCGAACGCCCTCGACAGCGCGGGGCGGATCGCCGACAGGAGCGGCATGGCGCGACTGATCCTCCTCAACAAACCGTACGGCGTGCTGTCGCAATTCACCGATCGCGGCACGGAGGGCGCACGCGCCACGCTGTCGGATCATGTCGCGGTCCCCGGCGTCTATCCCGCCGGGCGGCTGGACCGCGACAGCGAGGGATTGCTGCTGCTGACCGATGACGGCCGGTTGCAGGCACGGATCGCCGATCCCCGGTTCAAGCTGGCCAAGACCTACTGGGTGCAGGTCGAGGGCGCGCCGGACGAGGCCGCGCTCGACCGGTTGCGGCGGGGGGTCACGCTGAACGACGGCCCGACCCGCCCGGCGGAGGTGGCGGTCATCGATCCACCCGCCCTGTGGGACCGGGTGCCGCCGGTGCGCTTCCGCAAGTCGGTACCCGACCATTGGCTGTCGATCACGATCCGCGAAGGGCGCAATCGGCAGGTGCGACGGATGACGGCGGCGGTCGGCCTGCCGACGCTCCGGCTGGTCCGCTGGCGGATCGGGGAATGGCGCGTCGAGGGACTGGCGCCGGGCGAGTGGCGGGACGTGGTCGCGTAAGTCTGCGAAACCCTCGACACGATCGTCATCCCCGCGAAGGCTGGGGTCTCCCGATTGGAGTACGGGGCAGGAACTGCGAGGGACAGAATGGCAGCGCCAGACGCAATCACGTATCCCCGCGCAGGCGGGGATCCAGGGTTACAACGCGTGACGCCCGTGACTCTGGATCCCCGCCTGCGCGGGGATACGCGTCCTTCGCGGGCGGCTGTCGCCATCCAGCAGGCTCGATCCCCGCGTGCGCGGGAATACGCAGGTGGCGTTGCGCAAGCGGACCTCGACGCCATCTAAATCCGCGCGTGTGCAGGGATAAGGCTTTGGTGCATCGAACCATAACCCCCGCGTCACTCCCGCGAAGGCGGGAGTCCATAGACGCCGACATCGCGGACAGCGTCGAAACCCCTGCGAACGCCCATCCCGTACCCCGGCGAAGGCCGGGGCCCAGTCGGGGGACGTCGACAAGCTACGGAAAAGCCTTCTCAACTGGGCCCCGGCCTTCGCCGGGGTACGGAGATTTGCGGGAGGTCGGACGACGTCCAGACGGGCAGCGAAAAACCCCTCACGCCGCGTTCTGGTCGATCCCCAGCTCGCCCAGCTTGCGATACAGCGTCGACCGCCCGATCCCCAGTCGCCGGGCGACCTCGGTCATGCGCCCGCGATAATGGCCGATCGCCAGGCGGATGACGTCGGCCTCAATCTCCTCCAGCGCGCGCAGGTTTCCATCGGGGCGGAACAGCGTGACGCCGCCGGCCACGTCCTGCCGATGGACCGGCAGCACCGGCTGCGGCGCGCCGCCCTTCGCGATCTGCGCGATTTCGGGGAAATCGGCACGGGTCAGCGCTTCGCCGTCGCACAGCACGGCTGCACGGAACAGCGCGTTCTGCAACTGGCGGACATTGCCCGGCCACGGATAGGTGCCGAGCAGCGCGAGCGCGTCGTCGGTGATGCCCAGCGGTCTGAGGCCCGGCTGCTGCCCGATCCGCGCCATCAGGTGGCGGGCAAGCGCCGGAATGTCGCCGGTCCGGTCACGCAAGGGAGGGATGGTGACCTGCACGACGTTCAGCCGGTAATACAGGTCCTCGCGAAAGCGCCCGGCCTCCACTTCCTGCGTCAGCGTCTTGTTGGTGGCGGCGACGACGCGGACATCCACCTCGCGCGGGTGGCGCGCGCCGACCGCGTGGATTTCGCCCGATTGCAGCACGCGCAGCAGCTTCACCTGCGTCTCGAACGGCATCTCGCCGATCTCGTCGAGGAAGATCGTGCCGCCATCGGCTTCCTGGAACCGGCCGATCTTGCGTTCGAACGCGCCGGTGAACGCGCCCTTTTCATGGCCGAACAGCTCGCTTTCGACCAGATTGGCGGGGATCGCGCCGCAATTGACGCGGACCATCGGCTTGCGGGCGCGTGGGCTGGCGGCGTGGATCGCCTCGGCAACCACTTCCTTGCCGACGCCGCTTTCGCCCTCGATCAGGACGGGCACGCGCGCGCGCGCCGCCTTCGCCGCGATCGCCAGCGCCGCGCGGAACTGCGGGGCCGATCCCACGATCTCGTCGAACGCCAGCGTCATCGACAGTTTTTCGGTCAGCGGGCGCAACTCGCCGCGCGTCGCGCCGCCCGCCGCCGCTTCCAGCGCGGTCAGCAGCCGTTCGGACGCGATCGGCTTGACCAGGAAATCGCTCGCCCCCGCGCGCATCGCCGCCACCGCACCCGCAACCGATTCATTGGCGGTCAGCAGCAGGATCGGCAGGGCGGGGCGATTGCGCCGCAGCTCGGCGATCAGCGCGGTCGGATCGGCATCGGGCGACCAATGGTCGAGTAGCACCGCGTCGAGCGCCATGCCATCGGGCGTGCCGAGCATTGCCAGTGCTGTTTCGCCGTCGCGCGCGAACAGCGTGCGCCATCCGCGACGTCCCGCGATCGCCGCGACCAGCCGCCGCTGCGCCGGTTCGTCGTCAATCACCATCAACAGCCTTTGCCCGTCGCGCGTCATATGCTGTCTGTGTGTCCCTATCGTCCCGTAACGGTGCAACCATGCGCCATCGTTCGTAAAATTCGGCTTAAGCCGGCGGCGGGACCAGTTTTGCGCATCCGTAACGATCATCGCGTCCAACCGGGGTTGGCGGGTCGCGGGCGGCGCGCTAGTCTCCTGCTCAAGAATAACGGATCGAGAGGAAATCCGATGGCATCCGACGGCCACACGCCCGCCCATGCCGGGACCTATACCAGCTTCCTGCGCTGGTTTACCTGGGGGGCGGTGGTCTGTGCCGCGCTCGCCGCGCTGGTCATCTTCCTGATCGCGGGCTGACGTGAAGCTCGCGCTGCTCGCCGAACAGGCTGACGGCGAACGCCGGGTCGCCGCGACGCCGGAAACGGTGAAGAAGCTGATCGGCCTGGGGGCCGAGGTCGCGGTCGAGGCGGGGGCTGGCACGAGGGCGTCGATCGACGATGCCGCCTATGCCGCCGCCGGGGCGAGCATCGGCAGCCGGGCACAGGCGCTGGCCGATGCCGACATCCTGCTAGGCGTCGCCGCGCCTGCGCCCGACAGCCTGTCCGGGGCAAAGCCGGGCGCGTGGCTGCTGGGCGCGCTGAACCCGTTCGGCGACCGGGCGCGGATCGACGCCTATGCCGCGCTGGGCGTCGAGGCGCTGGCGATGGAATGGATGCCGCGCATCACCCGCGCCCAGTCGATGGACATATTGTCGTCGCAGGCGAACCTGGCGGGGTACAAGGCGGTGCTGGACGCCGCGTCCGAATATGGCCGCGCCTTCCCGATGATGATGACCGCGGCCGGCACGATCAGCGCGGCGCGCGTGTTCGTGATGGGTGTCGGCGTGGCGGGGCTGCAGGCGATCGCCACTGCCCGGCGGCTGGGCGCGCAGGTCAGCGCGACCGATGTGCGCTCGGCGACGAAGGAGCAGATATTTTCGCTCGGCGCCAAGCCGATCTTCGTCGAGAAGGTGGCGGGCATCGAGGGCGAGGGCGCGGGCGGCTATGCCGGCGAAATGAGCGCCGAATATCAGGCGGCACAGGCCGAACTGGTTTCCGCCCATATCGCGAAACAGGACATCGTCATCACCACCGCGCTGATCCCCGGCAAGCCCGCTCCCCGGTTGGTCAGCGACGCGCAGATCGCTTCGATGCGGCCGGGCAGCGTCATCGTCGACCTCGCGGTCGAACAGGGCGGCAATGTCGAAGGATCGGTCGCCGGAGAGGTCGTGCAGCGTCACGGTGTCAACATCGTCGGCCATCGCAACGTGGCGAGCCGCCTTGCCGCTGACGCATCGGCACTGTTCGCGCGCAACCTTTACAACTTTCTGTCGGCCTATTGGGACAAGGACGCCGGCCGTCCGGTCCTGCCCGCCGACGACGAGGTAACGCAGGCGATCCGCCTGACGCAGAACGGGCAGGTGGTGTCGCCGCGCCTGACCACTTGAAGGGGGAACTATGGGTCTGTTCAGCAGTCACGAGGTCGATCCGGCCGAAATCCACGAGAAATACGGCCATGCCCTGATCGACGGGGAACAGGTGCTGGCGGCGTTCCGGTCGCTCCGCGACACCGCGTTCCTGACCAACCTGCGCTTCGTTCTGGTCGATGTGCAGGGCATCACCGGTTCCAAGATCGCGTTCCGCAGCGTGCCCTACCGCTCGATCACCGGCTTTTCGGTCGAAAGCGCAGGCACCTTCGACCTCGACAGCGACCTGCACCTCTGGGTCACCGGACAGGCGACGCCGATGGTGCTGAAGGTCAGCCGCAACGCCGACCCCGCCGCGATCCAGCGGTTGCTGGCCGAACAGGTGCTGGCGAAACGGTGAGGGGAGGGGCCCCTTCAGTTCCTCCCCATGCTCCGCATGGGGAGGGGGACCACGCGCAGCGTGGTGGAGGGGCCGCCCCTTTCCTCCCCGGCACGGGGAGGGGAACCGGCGTAGCCGGTGGAGGGGGGCTTCCACGCAAGCTACGGCCCGAAACGGCCATCGCCCGCCGCCTGCGCCGCGAAATGTCACCGCCCGAAGCGATGCTATGGCAGCAACTACGCGGCGGGAAAGCGGGCATGAAGTTTCGCCGCCAGCATCCGATCGGGCCGTATCTGGTCGACTTTTATTGTCGGGAAGCGCGCCTGATCGTCGAAATCGACGGCGAGGCGCACGACCGTGCAGACCGTCCGAAGCGCGATGAGGCCCGCCTCCGTTTCCTGCGCGAACAGGGCTACCGCGTCATCCGCATCGCCGCCCAACGTGTTATCGCAGACGTCAACGCCGTGGCCGACGCGATCGCAGCACTTGTGGCTCGCCCCCTCCACCAGCCTGCGGCTGGTCCCCCTCCCCGTGCCGGGGAGGATATTCTGCCCGTCCTTCATCCAGCGGAGTAGCTGATGGACTTCCTCTCGATCCTGTCGATCTTCGTCCTCGCCTGTTTCGTCGGCTATTATGTCGTCTGGTCGGTGACGCCCGCGCTGCACACGCCGTTGATGGCGGTCACCAACGCCATTTCCTCGGTCATCATCGTTGGCGCGCTGATCGCCGCCGCAGCAGCAGGCGTACCCGGCGCGAAGTGGCTCGGGCTGCTGGGCGTCGTGCTGGCCAGCATCAACATCTTCGGCGGGTTCGCCGTGACCGAGCGGATGCTCGCCATGTACAAGAAGAAGGGGTGAGCGCGATGCACGAGGCTGCGCCGGTCAATCCATGGGTCGCCTTCGCCTATCTGGTGGCGGGCGTGTGCTTCATCCTCGCGCTGCGCGGCCTGTCGTCGCCCGCCACCAGCCGGCGGGGCAATCGCCTCGGCATGGTCGGCATGGGGATCGCGGTGCTGACCACGATCTTCACGCATTTGCCAAAGGCCGTTCCCGACGGCTGGACAGTGTATGCACCTCAGGGTTCGCTGCCGCCGATCGACTGGGCCAGCGCCACTGAAATCCTGGTCGCCATCGCGATCGGCGCGGTCATCGGCCTGACCACCGCCAAGCGGATCGCGATGACCGCGATGCCGCAGCTGGTCGCCGCCTTCCACAGCCTTGTCGGCCTCGCCGCCGTGCTGGTCGGCATCGCCGCCTATCTGAACCCGCAGGCGTTTGGCATCGCATCCATGGTGATCCCGATGATCGGCGAGCCGTTCGCGGTTATCAATCCGGTAAGCAAGGTCGAAATGGGCCTGGGCGTCGCGATCGGTGCGATCACCTTTTCGGGATCGGTCATCGCCTTCCTGAAGCTGAACGGGTCCATGTCGGGCAAGCCGATCCTGCTGCCCGGTCGCCACGTCATCAACCTCGCCACGCTGGCCGCGATCCTGCTGCTGGTCGCACAGTTCGCGCATACGCAGGACGCCTGGCCGTTTTGGGCCGTGGTCGTGCTGTCGTTCGCGATCGGCTTCCTGCTAATCATCCCGATCGGCGGGGCGGACATGCCGGTCGTCGTGTCGATGCTCAACAGCTATTCGGGCTGGGCGGCAGCGGCGATGGGCTTTACGCTCGGCAATACCGCGATGATCATCACCGGCGCGCTGGTCGGGTCGTCGGGCGCGATCCTCAGCTACATCATGTGCCGTGCGATGAACCGCAGCTTCATCAGCGTGATCGCCGGCGGCTTCGGCGCGACCGACAGCGGCGGGGGCGGGGCGGCGGCGATCGACCGCCCTTGGAAGCGTGGCTCGGCCGAGGACGCCGCCTTCCTGATGCAGCAGGCCGAGCAGGTCATCATCGTGCCCGGCTACGGCATGGCGGTGGCACAGGCGCAACATGCGCTGCGTGAAATGGGCGACAAGCTGAAGGAACATGGCGTCCGCGTGAAGTATGCGATCCATCCGGTCGCAGGGCGGATGCCGGGGCATATGAACGTGCTGCTCGCCGAAGCGAACGTGCCCTATGACGATGTGTTCGAGCTGGAGGACATCAATTCCGAGTTCGCGCAGACCGACGTCGCCTTCGTCATCGGCGCCAACG
>CAJYRU010000121.1 GCA_913777295.1 uncultured Sphingomonas sp.
CGGGTGCGCCATGGAAAACCCCGCCAGGTCAATTGATCCGGCGGGGCTTTCTTTATCCGCGTTCCTTGACCTATCGCTGATAGGCGTAGGGGCCGACCACGGTGCCGGTAAAGCCGCCGGCCATCCGTGTACTGAGGAAGCGGATATCGACATCCTTTGCCAGCGTGCGGCGCTTGCCACCGACCATATAGTCGACCGCCATCGTCCCGCGATCCGCGCGCAGCGTCAGCGTCACGGGCGCAGTGCCGGTCAGCGGCGCGCTTACGACCAGCTGCTCGGCGCCCTTGGCACGAGTATAGAGCGCAACGACCGGCTTACCCGCGATCCGGGTGATCCCGAAGAACAGATAGCTGTCGTCGCTCTGCATCGCGACCAGCCCGGCACGATCGCCGTCCTTCTGCGGGGTGAAGTGAACGGTCGTACCCATCGACGCGATATGGTGCTGCTGCCTGCGCCCGACGAACCCGGGCACGCCATTCTGGTCGCCGATCGCCGCGCCGCCGTCGATCAGCAATTCGCCCTTCGCCAACCGATAGACCGGCGCCTTTGGCGTGCGGACACCGATCCACTGCATTGCGAGCTTGCTGCCGTCGAATTCGTCGACATATCCGAAGTCGCCGCTGGTCGGCAGCCTGGGTGCAGGCTGGCGCGGCAGTTTCGGTCGATCGGCGACGAACGGCACGCGCTGTCCGGCGGGCAGGATGGTCGGCCAACCGTCCTTCCACGTCACCGGCAAAAGGAACGTCTCGCGCCCAATATTGTAATAGTCGTCGCCATAGGGGCGCACGGCGAGGAAGGTCGCCCACCAGTCGCCATTCTGCGTCTGCACCAGTTCGGCGTGCCCTGCGGCCGAGATCTGATCGGTGCGGTCGTTGGGCAGGTCGCGCTGGGTCAGGATCGGATTGCCGGACCACGGGACGAACGGCCCACGCAGCGACTTCGAGCGGAACACCACCTGCGAATGGTTGACGCTGGTCCCCCCTTCGGCGGCGGTCAGGTAATACCAGCCGTCCTTGCGGAAGATGTGTGGCCCTTCGATCCAAACCGGCTTCTTGGCAATGTCGACGCCGCCGTTGATGAGCTGGGTCGATTCGCCGACCATCTTGCCTACGCGCCAGTCATATTCCTGCACCCAGATCGCGCGATGGCCGTCATAGCGCGGGGTTTCGTCCGGTGCGCGGTTGTTGACGATATAGGCCTTGTCGCCTTCCCAATAGATCGAGGGGTCGATCCCTTCGAACGGCAACCAGATCGGGTTCGACCACGGCCCTTTCGGGTTCTTTGCGGTGATGACGAAGTTCCCGCGACACTGGACGCAGGTATTGACGATATAGAAGGTGCCGTCGTGAAAGCTGATGTCGGGTGCGAAGACCGCTTCCGACACCCGCCGCCCGCTGAAATCCAGCTGTTCCGGCCGGTCGATGGCGTTGGCGATCTGGGTCCAGTTCACCAGGTCGCGTGAGTGAAAGATCGGCAGACCCGGATAATGGGCGAACGACGACAGGACGAGATAATAGTCCTGGCCCACCCGGATGACCGACGGATCGGGATAATAGCCCGACAGGATCGGGTTGCGATACTGGTCGGGACTGGGCGTCGCCCGCTCGACGCTGCGGCCGTCATAGGTGAAGCGGCTGAACCGCGCTGGTTCGGCCGACGCCGCCCCTACGCTTGCAGTCAGGAGCAGGCCGGTCATCAGGGTACGCAGCATCGGCAGGTCTTTCGGTTGGTAGCGGGAAAAGGTCAGGCACTCGGTTCATCGAGCCGGAACAGGGCGGCGCCATGCGGCGGGACATCGGCCTCGACCCGGCCGGTCACGCTGCCGATGTCGCGGCGTGCCCACAGGTCGCGCACCAGGACCGGGCCGCGCAGCTTCAACCAGCGCAGGTCGACCCCCGGTCGCGACGGTTTGTCACCCGGATTGAACAGCGCGAGATAGGTCGATCCGGTCGGGCTGCGCGCGGTCCATGCACGCATTCCGTCCTGCACATGCAGCGGGCGGTTGGCCGAACTGGCCTGGTTGACCGCGATCACTTCGGGATTGGTCAGCAGGTCGAGCGTCGCCGTATCGAGGTGGCGCAGGTCGCCACCCATGATGAGCGGCGACCGTGCGATCGACCACAAGGTCATCACCGTGCGCTGTTCGGCAGGCGTGAACTTCGTATCGCGCTGGCCTAGTGCCAGCCGACCGAGCGGCAGCATGTCGGCATCGGGCCAGCCGCCGGGACCGGCGAAACGCTGCCAATTCTCCAGCCGGACGAATTGCGCATCCAGCAATGGCCATTCGTCCCAGAAATCGTCGCTGATCCGCCACATCTGCGCATGGGTGCGGACATGGTCGGCGCTCGACAGCGGGGTTTCACCCGGCGACAGGCTGAGCAGGATCGGGCGGCCGGAGCGGGCGATCGCCTTGCTCGCCGCCTCTATTTCAGGCGCGTGCGCGTCATAGGGGCGGCTCATATCGTCCATCTTGACCAGATCGACGCCCCAATCGGCATATTGTGCGAAGACACTGTCATAATAGGCCTGCGCCGCCGGATGGCGCATGTCGACCCCGTACATGTCGCCGTTCCACGAACAGATGCTGGTCCGGTCGGCAATGTCCTGCGCATGATAGCGGGAGCCGAGGATGGGCAGGTTGCGGCGCACCGCCTCACGCGGGATGCCGCGCATCAGATGGATACCGAACTGCAGCCCCATCGCATGGACCCGGTCGGCAATGACACGAAACCCCTTGCCCCCGGCGGCGGAGGGAAACCGCTTCGGATCGGGTTGCAGTCGGCCATATGCGTCCAGCACCGGAATGGCGTCGGCCCGGTATGCATAGCCGGTGGCGCCGGGTTCATACCACTGGATGTCGATGGTGAGGATCGAATAGCCCGCCGGCAGCACCCGGTCGCGCAGGATGGTCGCGGTTTCCAGCGCCTGCGCCTCGGTGATCGTCGTTGCGAAGCTGTTCCAGCTGTTCCAGCCCATCGGCGGCGTCTGCGCCAGGCGCGACGTCTGGCGCGGTGCGACGGCCTTCGCTGTGCCGGCAACCACTGGTGCGATAGCGGCCCCGGCGATCAGGCTCCGGCGGGTGATGTCTGCGGTCACGTCACTTGCTCCGTGGGGTGTCGGCCGGCGGCGCGCTGAGGGTGAAGCTGTCGACATCGAGATAGCCGTTGCCGGGACGGGCGTTGAAGCAGGACAGCGCCATCTGTTCGCCCTGGAAGGTGCCGGTGCGCCATGCGAAGGCGAGGGGGAACTGGCCGCCCGCCGCCTGCCACCGCACGCCGTCGCCGCTATAGGATAGTCGCCCGCGATCGGTGGTGAAGTCCAAGTCGAGCGCGATCCACAGCGCCGCGCCGGCAAAGGGTGTCGCCGCCATCCGGCGGTCGACCACCGGACCCTTTTCGGTACTTTCGAGGACGTCCATCGTCAGGCTGGCGGCACCCCTGTCGTTGCGGGTGACCGACAGCGTCGCGCTATATTGTCCGAAGGTGCCGAAGCCGCATCGATCGCCCGCCGCGACGTGGCGGATGTCGAGCTTCACCTCCGCCCGGCTGCGCGGTCCCTGCGCCTTTTGCACCAGCGTGTTGCGTGCGCGCCAGAGATTGTCGGCCTGTGTCGGGCGCAGCCGGAGGAAGCCCGGTCGTGCCGACAACGACCAGCGGCTGTCATCTGGATTGTGGTTCCACTGCCACTGCCCGCCCAGCTGCCGCGCGGAAAAATCGTCGGATGCCGCCGGTTCGGCAAAGGGATAGCCGGCAACCGGCTTTGCCGCACGTGCCGGCACGCGATCGGGAGCGTCCGGGGTACCCCAGACGGGCCAGTCGTCCTGCCAGAAGATCGGGCTGATGTTCGTGGTTCGCCCGATCGAACCGGCATCGAGCATCACGAACCCGACCCATTTCCCATCGGCAGTATCGACCAGCGCCCCCTGATGTCCGCCGCTGCGATCGTCGATCTGGGGTCGCGTCTCCCACGGTCCGTACAGGCTGCGCGCCCGCGATACCGTCAGGCCCAGCCGGCGCGGGATCGCGTTGAACAGGTAATAGAAATCACCGCGACAGATGATCTTCGATCCTTCCGCACCGGCGTTGTAATGTACCTTCCGATCATCGACGATCCGGCGGAAAGCGGGGTCGAGCTTCAACAGGCGGATCGTGCCGTCGGCGCCGATCGACGTTGCAATATAGCCGGTGCCATCGCCTTCAATGAACAGGCCGGGATCGAATGCCGCGCGGTCCAGTTCGTTCATCGTCCACGGCCCCTGCGGGGCGCGCGCGCGGTAGATGCGCGTATTCTGTCCGACCGGGGTCACGGCAATGTAGAATGTGCCGTCGTGATACCGCAGGCTGGCGGCGAACAACCCGCGGCGATACGCATCCTTGCCCCCGTCGAGCCGATATTCGGGCCGATCGTCAAGGCGTGGCACGACGTGGCTGAAAATCCGCCAATTCACCAGGTCCTTGGACTTGAGCAGGGTCAGCCCCGGTGCGTTGGCAAAGGTCGTGGTGACGAAATAATAGTCGCTGCCGACGCGGATGATGTCGGGGTCCGGATAGTCGGCGAACAGCACCGGATTGCGATAGCTGCCGTCGCCCTGGTCCGACCGCCACACCTGCGCCGACGCCATGCCGCTGCCGAGCAATGCCAGCGCGAGAATGGCAGCGCCCCTTGTCGTCGATCCCCGCATCTTGTCTCCTGACGGCGGTATCTGACGTCCGCTATTAGTCTGGGTATTGGGTGACGTATGGGTGGTCAACGCCTTTTATGCTCCGGTCCGATCTGTGCGTCCGTGTTTCCGAAACTTGTCCGAGGTGCCGGATCTGCAAGCGATCGTTTGACGTCGGGCGTTGCCGTGCCTAGCGTATTCGATCGTCCGGCCGTCCGGATATGGTGGGGCGTTTAGTTATACAAATTGAACGCTGCCGGCCGTTGCCGGAGAGCGTCGATGCCGAAGAAGAAGGAAACGGCGTGAGCGGGGATGATGCATTGGACGACAGTGCCGCAATGGAAGTCGAGCCGGCCGGTGCGCTGGGCGACCATGCCGGTACGTCGCGCAAGGGATCGGGTCGCCGCCTGCGCGGCGCGGTCGCGCATTATCTGGGGACGGCGATCGTGTCGGGGCGGATTGCGCCTGGCGAATTGCTGACCGGCGAAGTAGCCAATGCCGAGGCGCTGGATGTCTCGCGAAGCGCGTATCGCGAAGCGGTGCAGGTGCTGACCGCCAAGGGGCTGGTCGAAAGCCGTCCCAAGATCGGGACGCGCGTCCTGCCGCGGCGCCGGTGGAACTTCCTCGACCCGATGGTGCTCGCCTGGGCGTTCGAGGGGGAGCCGAACATCGCATTCGTCCGCGGCCTGTTCGAACTGCGCTCGGTCGTCGAACCGGCGGTCGCGCGCTTGGCCGCGGAGCGGCGGGACAAGGACGACATCAAGGCGCTGAAGACCGCGCTGGCCGGGATGCGCCGCCACACGCTGGCAACCGAAGCGGGGCGGGCGGCGGATCGCGATTTCCACGATGCGCTGATCTACGCCACCCATAACGAGACGTTCGTCGCGCTCAGCGCGAGCATCGGTGCCGCCGTCAACTGGACCACGCAATTCAAGCAGCGGCAGCGCGCCCTGCCGCGCGATCCGGTGCCAGACCATGCCCGCGTGTTCGATGCGGTCGTCGCGGGCGATGCGCGCGCGGCGGAGGAAGCGATGAACGCGCTGGTGTCGCTGGCATTGGACGATACCCGATCCGCCATGGGCTGATCGTCCCGCCCGTTCGCCTGCGTTCCATGGCTGGCGCCGGTCCGCGCCCTTTGCCATGGTAGCGCTCACAACGAATCGGGGAGAGGGTATGCGTTCGTTTTCGGGATGGGCGGCGGGTCTGACCGCCGCGCTGCTGGCGGGTAGTGCGCCGGCTTGGGCGCAGGCGGTCGCCCCCAGTTTTGCCAACATCTTCGCCGATCACGCCGTATTGCAGCGCGACCGGCCGATCAGCGTGTGGGGCAATGCTGCGCCGGGTGAGACGGTGACGGTGAAGCTCGCCGAACGGACCATCACGGCAGTTGCCGGTAGCGATGGCAAATGGCGGGCGACGCTGCCGGCAATGCCGGCGGGTGGCCCTTACGTAATGTCGGTCGGCGGCGCAGGGGGAACGCCCGCGCAACAGCTGTCAAATGTGCTGGTCGGCGACGTTTTCCTGTGCGGCGGGCAGTCGAACATGGAGTTTCAGGTCCGCCACGCGACTGGGCTGGAAGTGATCCCCTCGGCCAGCGACGCCCAGCTGCGCTTCGTGACCATCCCCGATACCAGCGTCCCCGCGCCCGCTGCCGACCTTCCGGCGCGCGCGCAGTGGAAGGCGGTTTCGCCCGAGACCGTCGGCGATGCGTCGGCGGTCTGCTATTTCATGGCGCGCTCGCTGCGCACGACCGAGAAGGTGCCGATGGGCTTCATCGCGTCCGAATGGGGCGGCACGCGGATCGAAAGCTGGATCAGCGCTTCCTCGCTCGGCAAGCTGCCGGGGTTCGCCGATCGGCTGGCGACGGTCGCCACCTTCGGCTCCGATCCGGCAAAGGCCGTTGCCGGGGAGGGCGCCCGCCGCGAAAGGGCATGGGAAGCGATCGATCCGGCTGCGAAGAGGGAGCGCCCGTTCCGCGCGGCCGCGTTTGACGATAGCGGTTGGACGACGTTGCCGGCCGATGATGGGCAGCTGCCTGCCGCCGACCGTGCCGGTCTGGAGGGCGTGGTGTGGCTGCGCACCACCATCGACCTGACTGCCGAACAGGCGGCCGCCGCGAAGCGCATCCAGCTCGGGCCGATCGGCAAGTTCGACGAAACCTATAGCAACGGTCGCTATGTCGGCGGGGGGAGCGTCGACTGGGTATGGCGCAACTATGAATTTCCCGCCGGGGTGCTGCGTGCCGGGCGCAATGTCATCGCCATCCGCGTGGTCGGCGCGAATGGCCGGATGGCGTTCACCAACACCGCCAACCGCATGATCGGGTTGGGCGACGGCAGCACGGTCCCCCTCAATGGCCCATGGCGCTATCGCATCGGCAGCCCGGTTCGCAACGCACAGGTGGCGCCGGCCCCGTGGGAAGTGCCCAACAGCTTGACCACGCTGTATAACGGCATGATCGCCCCGCTGTCGGGCTACGGCCTGAAGCTGGCGGCATGGTATCAGGGGGAATCGAACACGGGAGAGGCCGGCGCCTATCGCGGGTTGATGACCAACCTGATGGCCGACTGGCGGCGGACGTTCGGGCAGAGCGACCTGCCGTTCTTCGTCGTGCAGCTGACCGCGTTCGGCAAGCCGCAGACGGTTCCGATCGATTCAGGCTGGGCGGCACTGCGACAGGCGGAGGCTGAAGCGGTGGCCGCTGATGCCAATGCGGGCCTGGCCGTCACCATCGACGTCGGCGACCGGTTCGACATCCATCCCGCGCAGAAGAAGGTCGTCGGCGAACGCCTCGCCAGATTGGCGCGTGTCATCGCCTATCGCCAGCCCGGCCTGCGCAGCGGCCCGGAAGCGGCCGAAGCGATCCGGCAGGGGAGCGACATTGTCGTCCGCTTCCGCAACGTTACCGGCGGGCTGCAACGCTATGGCGGTGCGTCGGCGATCGGGTTCGAACGTTGCGCCGGCACGACCTGCAGCTTTGTCGACGGCATGGTGCAGGGCGATACGGTCGTCCTGCCCGGCGCCAACCGGGCGGACGTGACCGGCATCCGCTATGCGTGGTCGGACGCGCCGTTCGTCAACCTGTTCGATGGCGCCGACCTGCCCGCCGCGCCGTTCACGCTGCCGGTGCGTTGAGGGGAAGGGGCGGCGGGATCACGCCCGCCGCCCGGTCACCGTACGAAAAAGGTCGTGGTGGCGACATGGTGCAGCTTGTCGACCGGACCACCGGCAACCCGCAGTTTTCCCGTTTCCACCTGCGCGCTGCTCAGCAGGTAGCGGCCCTTTCCCGCGATCGGCACGGTAACCGTCCCGTCGGCACCTGCGCTCAACTCCACGCTGCGATGGTCGGGCGTGACCAGCGTCAGCTTGGCGCCGCCGACCGGCTTGCCGGCATGGCGTAGCGCGAAGCGGTTCGTACCAGCCGCCAGCGGTGCGATCTCATAGGCCATGCGCGTCGCGGCCTCGCTGCGGCCGGCGCGGGCATAGTAGATTACGCCCTCCTTCGCACCCGCTTCGCCCCAGGGTTTGAACACCGAATCATCGGTCACACGGACATCGCCGGGGGCGACCATCGCCTCGATATAGCCCGTGCGGCGCGCCTGCCGAACCTTGGCCTGTCCGACGATCGTCGGTGTGACCAGGTTCTTGAACTCGGGATCACCACCGACTGGCATGGGTTCAGCCGGTTCGCCCAGATAGATTCTCGCCGGTCCGTTTCCGTCCCGCTCCACCCAGACTTCGTGCGCGCTTGCCGCCGCCGGCATCGCCAGCGCGATCATCAAGGCCCATGCTCGCATCACTCTTCTCCCGTCGGGCGTCACATCCTGCCGCCCCTCATGCTCCGAATAGTAATAATGAGAGTAGGTCGCAATAGCGTTGCATTGTCCGGATTGGGTCGATAGAGACGGGTCATATTGAAATTGGCTCGCAACAGGGGGTAGGGTGACGCATCTGGTACGATGGAAGGCGCTGGCCAGCGTGGCGGCATTCATCCTGCCGGCACTGCCGGTGATGGCCGAACCGGTGTCGGACGACGGTGCAGAGGAGCAGCGCGGCGAAGAAATCATCGTCGTCGGCAAGAGCTATGGTCAAGCGGTCGGCAAGACCGTCACCCCGTTGAAGGACGTGCCCAACACGATCACCGTCATCGACCAGGAACAGCTTCAGCAGCGCAATCTGTTCACGCTGGAGGACGCGTTGACGGCGACGAACGGCGTCACCGTCACCGGGATCAGCAGCGAAGATCCGTCGTACCTGTCGCGCGGCTTCACCATCAACAATTATCTGGTCGACGGCGTCCCGACCTTCGCCTTCGCCTTTCCGGCGGTCGTGCCCGACCTGTTCCTGTATGACCGGGTAGAGGTGTTGCGCGGGCCGGCGGGACTGTTCAGCGGCGCGGGCAATCCCGCCGGCAGCATCAACCTCGTCCGCAAGCGCCCGCTCGACACGCGACAGGTCAGCGCGCTCGCCGGCTACGGCAGCTACCGTAATGTCCGCGGCGAGGTCGACGTGTCGACACCGCTCGACGATCGGTCGGGTGTCCGGCTGGGCGCGATGGTGCAGGACCAGGACCAGTTCTTCGACGTAGCCTATCGCTATCGCTTTGCCGCGTTCGGGGTGGCGGATACCGAGATCGGCGACAGCACCACGCTGACCGTCGGCGGCAATTACGACCTGTTCAAGCCCGCGATCCAATCGGGCCTGCCCGGCCTTATCGGCGGCGCGGATGGCAGCGAGGGGCGGCTGCTCGATGTTCGCCGCTCGACCTATCTCGGGGCCGACTGGAACCGGTTCCGGTCGGAAAGCTGGTCGGGCTTCGTCGAACTGGCCCATCATATCAGCGATCGCTGGACCCTGCGCGCGACGGCCATGCTGACCGACGTCGATCGCATCGACATCTACAGCTATATCGGCAATCAGCCGATCACCCCGACCAACGGCCGCACCAACCACATCGCCTATCGCGGCGATAGCGCGATGCAGACCCGATCGTTCGATTTCAATGGGGTAGGCAGCTTTCCTGCATTTGGACGCGAACAGACGCTGATCCTCGGCGCCGATTACCAGGCGAGTTCGGCGACGTCCGATTTCACCCGGCTGTCGAACTATGCGCAGATCGACGTCTACAATCCCGTATCGCCTGCCGAACCGCCGCTGAACCCCTACGGCCCTCTGCCCGCCTTTCAGGGGCCGAACGGGGCGGTAACGCAGGTCTATGGCGGCTCCGCGACGGCGGTCGAGCAATATGGCCTCTACGGCCAGCTACGGCTCAGCCCGATCGCCGGGATCACGCTGGTCGGCGGCGGTCGCATGACGTGGTGGGATACGACGGTCACGACGACGCGAGTCGCCAACGGCGCGATCCCGCTGCCGACCCGCTATGGCTTCGACGAACGCTACACCCCCTATGCGGGGGTGGTGTGGGATGTGACGTCCGACCTGAACCTGTACGCCAGCTATGCCGACAGCTTCACGCCGCAATCCTCACCCGGCCGGGTCCGCCCGGACGGACGGGCGCTGGAGCCGTTGATCGGCGACCAATATGAGGCGGGCAGCAAGCTGTCGCTGATGGACAAGCGCTTGTTGCTGTCGGCGGCGGTGTATCAGATCACGCAGAACAACCGCATCGTCAACGATCCCAACACCCCGACCCTGGTGTTCCAGACCGGCAAGGTCCGCGCCCGCGGCGTGGAGGCGGAGGCCAGCGGTGAGATCCGCCCCGGCTGGCGGATCAACGGCGGCTACAGCTTTACGCGCACCGAATATCTCGCCGATGCCAATCCGGTACTGGAGGGATTGAGCCTGCTGCCGGTAATACCCGAACATATGGTCAAGCTGTTCACCAACTACGAACCCGCCGATGGACCGCTGGCCGGGGCCAGTGTCGGCGCGGGCGTGACGTGGTTCGATGCGACGTGGAGTGGCAACCCGGCATTCTACAACGCCGACGGCACGCAGCGCACGCGGTCGACGATCGTGCGGCAGGGGGCCTATGCCGTCGCCGATCTGCGCGCCGGGTACAAATTGTCCGAAGCGTTGTCGCTGGCGGTAAACGTCAACAACCTGTTCGACCGCAGCTATTATGCGCGGATCTCCTCGACCGGGCGCGGCAATTATTATGGCGTGCCGCGTACCGTGTTCGCCAGCATCCGGATGACCCTGCCATGAGCGCAACCGGGCAGGCACGCCATGTGCTGTGGCGGCGGGTCGCCGACAACGCGCTACGGCTGATCGCGGCGTTGCCGGTCGGTTATGCGGTGGCGAGCCTGTGGTCGATGGCTCTGGCGCGCATCCTGCCCGGTGATCCTGCGCAGGCGACGATGGCCGCTGCGCTGGTGGCACTGCTGTTATGCGCACTTGCCGCGATGTGGGCCTATGCCGCGCGCAGCGGCTGGCGGGCGTTGTGGACGCTGATCGTCCTGGGCGGGGTGGCGGGTGCCATCTGCTGGGGATCGATCGCGCTCTGGGGACGGATATGAGCAAGGGATTTCGCCAGTCGCAGTCGACACTGCATACTTGGTCGGGGCTGTTGCTCGGCTGGCTGCTGTTCGCCGTGTTCGTTGCCGGCACCTCCGCCTATTGGCGTGAGGCGCTGAACCGCTGGGCGCGCCCCGAACTGGCACGCATCGACGATACCGATCGCGTCGTGGCGGGGGCGGTCGCGTTCCTGCAGCGCAAGGCACCCGATGCGCAGAGCTGGTTCATCACCGTACCCACCGCGCAGAGTGCGGGCGCCGAGCTGTTCTGGGTCCCGCAGGTCAAGCCCGGTGAGGAAAAGCGCGGCCGACGGGGTCGACGCGATACCCGCGCCTTTATCGGCAGCGACGGGCAGGAGGGGACCGCACGCGAAACGCGGGGCGGCGACTTCTTCTACCGCTTCCATTTCGACCTGCATTACATGCCGGTCTTCTGGGCGCGCTGGATCGTCGGCATTGCCGCGATGTTCATGCTGGTCGC
>CAJYRU010000122.1 GCA_913777295.1 uncultured Sphingomonas sp.
TAGTGCGGGCGTCCCGTCAATCGAGGCACCGCATTTTATGTCGGGATCGCAGTAACAGGCGAAAGGCGGATGACGCCCCCCAAGATGACACAATCGTCATCATAAAAACCACATCATCCCCGCAAAACGTCATCAAGCCGCAATGATCCGGCACCAAGGGACGGCCGCATAATCCTTTGGGGGGAATCCACATCATGATCTCGTTCAACTCGCGTTTCGCGGGGCGGCTCTTTGCGTCCAGTGCGCTCGCTCTTCTGATCGCCACGCCCGCCTTTGCGGCCGATCCCGAACCCACGGCGGAACCGGCCAAGACGACGGCGACCGACGACCAGAAGACCAATGCCGAGGGCGCGCTGAACGAGGTCATCGTCACCGCCGAGAAGCGGCCCCAGAGCCTGCAGAAGACACCGATCGCGATCTCGGTCCTCTCGGCCGAGGACCTTCAGAACCGTCACGTCCAGTCGCTGGTCGACCTGCAGGACGGCGCGATCCCGTCGCTCCGCGTGGCGCCCTTCTATTCGCGCAACTCGGCGCTCATCATGAACATTCGCGGCATCGGCGTGCTGGCCGACAGCAACCAGCCCGCGCGCGATCAGGGCGTCGGCGTCTATATCGACGGCGTGTATCTGGGCCGTGCGCAGGGGCTGGGCACCGCGCTCTACGACATCGAGAGCATCGAGGTGCTGAAAGGTCCGCAGGGCACGCTGTTCGGCCGCAATACCGAGGGCGGCGCGGTCAGCATCGTGACGAAGAAGCCCACCGGCGAATTCGGCCTGACCGCGACTGCGGGCATCGGCAACTTCGGCAGCCACAAGGCCGAGGCGCATCTCAACCTGCCCGAATGGCATAATTTCAGCGTCAAACTGGACGGCATCGTCACCAAGCGCGACGGGCTGGTCGTCAACCCGCTGCCCGGACAGGCCGATTTCAACGGCTTCGACCGCCACGGCGCGCATGTCGAGGTGCTGTGGAAGCCCGAAAGCGGGGTCAGCGCCGACTATGCGTTCGACACCTCCTATGACGCCTCGACCCCGCTCTACCTCCAGACGATCACCAATGGCACGCTGACCCGCGCGCCCGCGCTGCCGCTCCAGCCGAACCGGGTGCGCCGCGCCAGCATCGGCGTGCCGCAGCAGGAGAGCATCGGCAAGACGCACGGCCACCGCCTGACGCTCGGCCTCGATCTCGCGCCCGGCCTCCAGCTCAAGTCGATCACCGCCTACCGCGAGCTGGACCAGAGCCAGTATGACAATGGCGGCCAGAACAGCACCACCTTCAAGCCGAACGGCAGCTTCAGCCGCTACAGCTTGGCGGGCTTCGCGCAGAACCAGTTCAGCCAGGAAATCCAGTTGATCGGCGACACGCCGCGCCTGAAATATGTCGCGGGCGCCATGGCCTATCGCGAGCATACCAGCGACAATGCCCAGGCGTTCAACACGATGACGTGGAACGCCGACGGCACCGCCGCGACCGTCGCCACCTATAATATCGCGACCGTCCCCTTCGACCGCGCCAGCCGGATCACGACGCGCAGCATCGGCGTGTTCGGTCAGGCGACCTGGACCCCGGCGATCCTGGACGACCGGCTGCACGTCACGGGCGGCGCGCGCTATACCCGCGACATGAAGCATGGCGAGCTGTTCATCGTGAACGGCAAGACGCCCAATGTCGACGGCGTGGTGGCCCCGCGCAAGCTGGACGCCGCCTGGTCGCGCGTCGATCCGCTGCTGACGCTCGCCTATGACGTGACGCGCGACGTGCATGTCTATGGCAAATGGTCGGAGGGGTATAAGTCGGGCGGCGCCAATTCGCGCTCGCTGCGCTATGCACCGTTCAACCCGGAAACGCTGTCGATGTTCGAGATCGGCGCGAAGACCGAGTTCCTCGATCACCGCGCCCGCCTGAACCTGGCCGCCTATACCGGCGCGTACAAGGCGATCCAGATCGACTTCCAGGCGAATTACCTGCAGGTCGATGCGCAGGGCAATCTGCTCCAGACCAACCGCACCACCATCGAGACGACTAACGCGCCCGGCACCGGCCGCGCCAAGGGGATCGAGGCGGAGCTGACCTTCGCAGCCGGAGCCGGGCTGACGCTGGGCGCCAGCTATTCCTATAACGACGTGACCATCCCGGCGACGGTCAACCCGTTCCCGCAGGGGGCGACCGGCGTGATCGTGACGACGCCGATCAAGATCTACCCGGTCTATACCCCGGCGCACGCCGCCAGCGGATCGATCGACTATGACCGGCCGATGGGTGACTATAGCCTGGTCGCGCATCTCGATGCCAATTACGACAGCGGCTTCTATGCCAATTACAACGACCCCGCGCCCGGCGTCAGCCAGCCCAAGGGCGATCCGGGCTTTATCGTCAACGGCCGGATCGGCGTGACCGACATCGCGCTGAACGGGACGGGCGCGCGGCTGAGCGTCTCGGTCTGGGCGCGCAACCTGCTGAATGAGCAGCATATGTTCTATAAGGGGCTGAACACGCTGACCGGCGTGTCGGGTTTCTTCAACGAGCCGCGCACCTATGGCCTCGAAGCGACGGTGAAGTTCTGATGCGCGCTGTCATCATGCTCGCCGCGCTGGTCGCGGTTCCGGCGGGGGTAGGGGCTTCGGCCTCCACCCCGGTCGCGGCCTCGGCTCATAACCGCGTCCTGCCGCTTCAGGGCGGGCGCAATTTCCGCGATCTGGGCGGCTATCGCACCGCCGACGGCCGAACGGTGAAATGGGGGCTGCTCTATCGCTCGGGCCAGATGCACGATTTGACCCCGGCGGATTACGTGACGCTGCAAAAGCTGGGCATCCGCACCGTCTGCGACTTTCGCGACACGCGCGAGCGCACGACCGAGCCGACGCTCTGGCCCGCCGGGCATAGCCCCAAGGTGCTGAGCGACGATTATGCGCTGGACATGAGCGCGATGAAGATCCCCGGCGATCCCGCCAGCTGGACCCACGAACAGGTGGTCGCGGCGATGACCGCGACCTATCCCAAGCTGCTCGATCAGTTCAACGGCCAATACCGCCGCATGTTCGCCGAGCTGCTGGCGGGCGACGTTCCGCTCGCCTTCCACTGCACGGCGGGCAAGGACCGCACCGGCGTCGCGACCGCGCTGGTGCTGACGGCGCTCGGCGTGCCGAGGGCGACGATCATCGACGATTATTTGCTGTCCAACCAGCATATGGCCCCGATGCCTGCCCATCCGACCGGCTTCTGGGCCAAGCTGTCGCCCGAGGCCGCCCGCACCTTCGCCGGGGTCGACCGCCGCTATATCGACGCGATCTTCGCCGTGACCGACCGCCATCCCGGCGGGACGATGGGGTATTTGCGCGACGAGCTGGGTCTGGATGCGGACAAGATCATGAAGTTGCGGGGGATGTATCTGACCAAGGGGTGATCCTCCCCGGTTACGGGGAGGTGGCAGCACGAAGCGCTGACGGGGGGGGCTTCCACGAAGGACGTGCCCTGCGGCGATCCCCCTCCACCATGCTCCGCATGGTCCCCCTCCCCGTGCCGGGGAGGATGCAAACACTCCCCCCCTAAATCGATTGTGACGGCACCGTCATCGACCCGTCATCGTCTTAACATCGCGTCGTAACAAACCCCGGCCACGGGGGCGGGAACGACCGGCGCCGGGGGGTGTCGGCACGATCCAGCGCCCAGGGGGACCACCATGCCTATCGTCCGTTCCGGCTTCCGCGGTCTCGCGGGGGCTTCGCTTATCGCAGTGGCTCTGGCCAGCGTGCCTGCTCGGGCGATGGCGGAGGACGTGACCGCGCCGGCGGGCGTGCCTGCGGCGGGGCCGATCCTGTCGGGGCGCATCTATGACGCGAACGGCGTCGCGCTGCCCGGCGCCCAGGTGGTGGTCGAGGGAACGGGGGCGCAAGCCACCACCAATCTCCAGGGCGAGTTCAGCATCGTCACGCCCGAAGCGGCTGGCGACATCACGCTGCTGGGTGATTATCTCGGTCGCCCGCCCGTCACCCGCATCGTGCCCGCGGCCGAGCGGGGGCGCCCGGTCTCGCTGACGCTGCCCGCCGCCAGCGGCGAGCCGGGCGATATCGTCGTCACCGGCGCCTCGCTGCTCGACAACACCGCGCGCGCCCTCAACCAGCAGCGGACGGCCGACAACACCGTCACCATCATCTCGGCCGACGCGATCGGCCGCTTCCCCGATCCCAACATCGCCGAGGCGCTCCAGCGCGCGCCCGGCGTCGGCATCGAGCGCGACCAGGGCGAGGGCCGCTATATCAACGTGCGCGGCGCGCCCAGCGAATGGTCCGCCGTATCGGTCGACGGCATCCAGATCCCCTCGGTCGACCCGACGACGCGCGCCGTCGACCTCGACACGCTGCCGTCCGACATCGTCGCCAATCTGGAAGTGACCAAGTCGCTGCTTCCTTATCAGGACGCCGACTCGATCGCGGGCGCGGTCAACATCACCACCCGCTCGCCCTTCGACC
>CAJYRU010000123.1 GCA_913777295.1 uncultured Sphingomonas sp.
CCTATGACGCCACACTACTCGCCCTCAAGATCGCCGGCCCCGATCTCGAAGGCGTCACCGCCACCTCCGTAATCAAGGAGGCGGACAGCGCTAATCCGATGAATATCGCTCCGGCGATTGCCTATGCCGTGGAGAAAGGCGCGTTTGTCATCTCGCTGAGCCTGAACGGCGGGGCAGCCGGTCAGGCGGCGACCGAACAGCGCAACGCGATGGACGGCGTCGCCAAAGCCGACCGGCTGCTGGTCCAATCCGTCTCCAACTTCGTCGACGACAAGAGCGCCGCAGCCGGCACGATCACCCGCAATCTCGTTGGCAGCGATCTGGAAAACCGGGACAACTTCCTGTTCGGCATCCGCGTCGACAGCGCGCTGCGACCGCCCAGCGGCAATGGCTTGCCCGGCGAGCTTGCCGACCGGACGCTGGCGGTCGTGGCGGTGGACGTCAGCGTCGTCGGCAAGGACGGGCAACTGACCACGGTCACTGGCAACAGCTTCGCCGCCCCCGCGATCGCCGGGGCCGCCGCGCTGCTCAGGCAATACTGGCCGCAACTCGGCGGCAAGGCGATCTCGCGCATCCTGCTCGATACCGCGACCGACCTCGGCGACAAGGGTGCCGACCAAATCTTCGGCGTTGGCTTGCTCAACGTCGAGGCCGCGATGAAGGCGCAGGCGCCCGCCAGCGCCTTTGCCGCTGCCGACATGGTGCTGGCGCGCTATTCCTCGCTCAGCCTCTCCGGTCCGTTCGGCAGCGGCGGGCAGTTGTCCGACGCCGTCACCCGGATGACGGTCTTCGACCGCTATGGCCGCGACTTCGCCATGACTGGCACCACCGGACCACGCAGCCAGGGTTCGGGGTTGCTGGCGGGTGCCATGCTGGCGACGATTGATCCGCCGTGGCTGGCCACCACGGCCAGCGACATGAAACTGGGGTTCGCCTTCGCCGCCACCGGACCATGGGCCGCAGCGCGTTCGGGCCGCCCGGCCACCTTCGCCTTTTCGCCCACTGCGGGGCAGAGCATCAGCATCAGTGCCAACATCGCAGTCGGGCAAGCCGCGGGCATGACCGGTTCTGCCCTGCGCGGTGTCGTCGCTGCACCGGTCGGCATGTCGTCATCGTGGAGCGGCGACGGTTGGTCGGCAGGCTTTGCCTCCGGCGCATCGCGCGATGGCCGGTCCGCCTTGCGCAGTGTCACTTTCGCAACGCCGCTGGGGCTTGGCGTCGAGCTGTCCGACCTGACCGAACGTGGTCAGGTGCTGGGCCTGCGCGGTCCTGCCAGCTTTGCCCTGTCCGGCAGCCGGACGACGCTGGCCACGCTGACCGCCAGCCGAACCGTTGCAGGGGTGCTGCTATCGGCAAGGGCAACGGCCGCCACCACTCGGATCAATGGCGGATCGGACCTGTTGCGCTTCACCGGCCCGATGACCGGCACCGCCTTCGCGCTCGACGCGGCGTATCGTCTTGGCGGCGGTACCGTCACATTCGGACTGTCATCACCGCTCCGGCTGGAACGAGCACGGGCGGTGGTCGAGGCGCCAGTCGCCTATGACCTGATGACCGGCGTGCTCGCCACCCGCCTGACCAGCGTCGACCTGACACCGACCGCGCGCGAGATGGACGTTGAGCTCGGCTGGTCGGCCGCGCTGTCGCCCACCTCCTCGTTGCGGCTCGGCGTCGCCCACGCCTTCGACGCCGGCCACGTCGCCGGAGCGCAGGACACCGCAGGCTTCGTCGCGCTGGTGCTGCGATGAGGCTTGCCGTCCGGGCGCGCTCGCCACCGGCAAGCCCAGTTCACCCGTAGCGACACACACCACGACGGACGTACCACGCCGGGATGCATCTCGGTGAACGAACCCGCACGTCCAGACCACAAGGATGCAATATGATGACGAAGATCACCGCCACCGCCGCACTGGCGCTGCTCACCGCCTGTGGATCGGCCTCGGTTGCCGAGCAGGAGGCCGCCGCACAGACCAGGACCGCAGTCGCACCGCTGACGATCGCCGGCATCCGTATCGGCATGGCCGCGCCCGAGGTGCAGGCGACGCTTGCCCGTACCGGATGGAAGGTCGAGACGTCGGCGGGCGAGGATTGGGCCGCGACTGTCGACCATGAGGCCAAGCGGCAGCGGGGCGTCTTCCCAATCGAGGAGCCGAAGAACGGTGTCGCGGTGCTGAACGCGACGAAGGGCGATGAGCGCCTGACCGTCGAATTCCAGCCGGTGCCGAACGGTGATGCCGTCAGGCTCGTCCAATATGTCGCCCCGGCCGCTGGGCGGACACCCGAGCAGATCGCCGCCGAGATGGTGAAGCGCTATGGGAGGCCCGGCACCTCGCAGGTTGCCGCCTCGATCTACGAGGCGAACTGGTGCACGGGCGGTGACCCGTGTCGACAGATCTGGGGCAATCCGCATCAGGGTCTTGCGGCCAAGCTCGACGTCTATGACAAGCTGAACATCTCCTTGTCGCAAGGCGTCGCGGCGGAACGAGCGTGGCAGAATGCGGTCGCCCGTGCGGTCGGTGGAGGTACGGCAGCAAAATCGTCATTCTGACGAGCCGTACCCGCCGATGGTCAACTCGATGGACGGGACGCTGGGTCGTCCCGTCCATCGCCATGGATAGATGCGGCACGCTGCCTGGAGCCACACCGCAATACCACACTGTTCATTGCCCCAGCGTCAGGGCCCAGCGTGCGGAGAAATCCGCCCAATCCTCTGCCCACATGGCATGCTCGCTTTCGGCAAGATCGGGATGCGCCGGCCCCCATCCGGACGCCCGGTGGGTGCGACCAAGCACGATGGCGTGAGCGTGCGGGGCTTCCTCCGCCAGCTGATCGCACGGCGCGTGAGCGACCACGAGACTGGTCAGGCGTCGTTCCCGGCCGAGCCGCAATGCCACGTAGGACAGCACAGCCCCGAACGCGTCATGCACGGGCACGTCACGATCGAACGGGAAGGTGAAGACCGCGCCCAGAAGCTTCTGGTGCGGCTGGACCGCCGCGTCGTATTCCCTGAACAGCCGTTCGAACGACCCGACATCTGGCACGCCGGGCGCCGGGATGATCCGGTAATCGCGGGCCGTCACCGGCCAGCCGCACGCCGTTCTCGGCGTATCCGCGACAGGCTTGACGGGATTGAGCTTGGCGAAGGCAATCTGGCTCATCGTATTATCCAGTCCGCTGCGCCGCGGCCGGACGAGGCCGAAGCCGATCGCGCGACCGGCCTCGGCACGGACATCGAAAAG
>CAJYRU010000124.1 GCA_913777295.1 uncultured Sphingomonas sp.
ATTTCGGCAGCTCGGCTCATTGGTACTATTCGATTGCGCGCGGAGAAGATGACCGGCCGGTCAATCCCAACCGGGTCCGCAAGTCATCCGGATCAGAGACGACGTTCGACCGTGACCTGGTCGAAGCAGCGGAGATCGAAGCGGGCGTCTTGCAAATGGCGGATGACGTCTGGCGATGGTGTGAGAGCCGACAGGCGTTTGGCCGAACCGTGACGGTGAAGGTCAAATATGGCGACTTCCACCAGATCACGCGCAGGCGCAGCCAGCCCATGGTCGTGGCGACGCGAGATGCGCTGCACCGTGCCGCCCTCGAATTGATCCGGTCGGTGTTACCGACCCAGAAGGGTGTTCGGCTGGTCGGCGTGACGGTGTCGAATTTCGCTGACGCCCAGGCCACTACGGCCCCTGAACTGGCAATCTTTGCAGAGGCGGCAGTATGATCCTCGATCTGTTCGATACCCCCATCCTGCCCGGCCTTCGCATGCAGCCTGACCTGATTGACCAAGCCGAAGAGCAGATGCTGATCGCGCGCATCGACGCGGCCGATCTGACGCCGTTCCGTTTCCAGGGATGGACGGGCAAGCGTCTGACGACGTCATTTGGCTGGAGTTATGACTTTGAGGTGGGACGTCCAATCGAGGCGCCTCCGATCCCCGACTGGCTGCGTCCATTCCGGGAGCGAGTGGCGGTTTTCGGGCAGTTGGACCCCGAAGACCTGATCCAGGTGCTGCTGATCCGCTATGACCCGGGGGCGGGGATCGGATGGCATCGTGATCGACCGATCTATGGTCACGTCCTTGGGCTCTCACTTGGCGAGCCTGCTACC
Organism: uncultured Sphingomonas sp.; assembly: GCA_913777295.1. Taxonomy (GTDB): domain Bacteria; phylum Pseudomonadota; class Alphaproteobacteria; order Sphingomonadales; family Sphingomonadaceae; genus Sphingomonas. The sequence goes on from CAJYRU010000124.1 coordinate 827, forward strand.
ATGCGGTTTCGCCGCCGGCGAACTGGCGGATACGAAAGAGCCGCCGCACCCTTGGAGCCGCGTGCGGCCTATCATCTGAGTGGGCCGGCCCGTCATGAATGGGAGCACAGTATCGTCGCTCTCGAGCAGCCGCGCTGGTCTATTACCTTCCGCAGTCTGGCAGCGCGCCCGTGAGGCCGTTGCTCACGTCTTCGCTGAATGAGACTGATCCAGACTTCGTTGTCGTCGACGTAGAGACGGCTTGCTCACGCGTCAGCAGCATCTGCCAGATCGGCATTGTTGGCTTCAAGAACGGGATCGAGACATTCGCGTATGAAACACTGATCGATCCGCGGGACCATTTCTCATCGTTCAACACCCGCATCCACGGGATCACCAGTGATCATGTCGTCGGAGCACCGACCTTCGGCGACGTACACTCTACCATCAATGCTCATCTGGCAGGCCGGATCACGGTTGCGCATTCCTTCTTCGACAAGGGCGCGCTCGGCGCCGCCTGCGCGATTCATCAGCGTGATGTAATCGGGACGACGTGGCTCGATAGCGTTCGCGTTGCCAAGCGGGCCTGGCCCGAACTGCCCAGCCATCGGTTGAACGTGCTGAGCAAGTTCCTCGGCATTCGGCACAAACATCATGATGCACTCAGTGACGCCCGTGCCGCTGGCATCGTGATTGTGCGCGCAATCGAGCATACCGGTATGGGCCTTTCCGGATGGCTCGCACCCGCAAGCACCCGACGCGGCCCGGCTCCCAAGGCAGCTGCGGATGGTCCGCTGAAAGGTGAGCGGGTGGCCCTCCTGGGCGCTGCTCGAGATGGAAAACTGGCACGATTTCTGGCGGAAGCCGGGGCGCGGATCATGTCAGGGGTCGGCACCACCACAACGATGCTCGTCATCAGTGACGACCAACCCTTTGGCCGCTTTGTGTCAGGTCATGCCGAATATCGGCGCGCTGAAGAGCTGCGGAAGCAAGGGGCATCGATCAAGATTGTGATGGAGACGGAGATGCGAACCCGGATGCAGAGCTAAGCGAAATAGCTTGGTCAGGATCAGCCTGTTTTCGAGCGCGCTTCGGGCTTTCATCGATCGGAAAAAGCGGCTCACGCTCGAAGCGTGGCGGCCGTTATGGGGCCCGGAACCACACTCGGTTGCGAGACGCAATGGCATATCCGAATCGATAACTCTCGACCCAATGCGGCTCATTTCGAACCATCACAGCCAGATTATTTTGGGGGACGAGATGATGTCGCTAATCGCACCATGTCCGCAAAAAGCGCAGATTTCTGCCGCTTTTGCCTTGACAATGGTGACCCCTACGAGAATCGAACTCGTGTTTTCGCCGTGAGAGGGCGACGTCCTAACCGCTAGACGAAGGGGCCGTGTGCAGTGGAGCGGCGCAATTAGCCGGGGCGGGGGCGGGCGTCAAGCGCTTCCCCGAAGAAAGCTTCAGAAAAATGAAAGGGCGGGATGACCTCGAGTCACCCCGCCCTTTGTGGGCCGATTACGCCGCGTCCTTGCGGCGTTCGGACATTTCCTCGTTCAGCATTTCGGCCAGCAGGAAGGCGAGTTCCAGGCTCTGGCCCGCATTCAGGCGCGGGTCGCAATGCGTGTGATAGCGATCGGCCAGCGACTGCTCGGTCACGTCGATCGCGCCGCCGGTGCATTCGGTGACGTTCTGCCCGGTCATCTCGGCATGGATGCCGCCCGCATGGGTGCCCTCGGCGCGATGGACGGCGAAGAAGCCGCGCACCTCGGCCAGGATGCGGTCGAACGGGCGGGTCTTGTAGCCGGTTGCCGCCTTGATCGTGTTGCCGTGCATCGGGTCGCAGGACCAGACGACCGGATGCCCCTCGCGCGTCACCGCACGGACGAGCTTGGGCAGATGCGCTTCGATCTTGTCATGGCCGTAACGGGTGATGAGCGTCATCCGTCCGGCCACGCGGCCGGGGTTCAGCGTGTCGAGCATCCGCAGCAGCGCCTCGGGCTCCAGGCTGGGGCCGCACTT
>CAJYRU010000125.1 GCA_913777295.1 uncultured Sphingomonas sp.
AAATCTGGATCACCGTTCGGCCCGACAATACCGCATCGTGCCGCACGCTGGAGAAGGCCGGAGCCAGCTTTGAGGGGACGTTAGCGGTCCCGGCCGACAGCGACCTGTATGCACGGGGCGATCTCCACATGCGGCGCTATCGTCTATCCGTGTAACCGGCTTCGACACTTCCCAAAAACGAACGGCCTTCGAGACGGCCGAAGCCGTCTCGTTTGGGATGGAGAAACGGGAAAGAGCAATCTGCCTCGGCCATCACTGTCATGAGGGTGAGCAATCGTTTTTGAGCCGGGAGCAAGCGATCAACTGGTCGGTCATCGCATCTACCGTCATGGCTACGTGACCTGCCAACCAGCATCGCAGCATCGCCAGTTGGGCCGCGGCTATACCCACCGCGAAAAGCGGAGCGCCTTTAGCGTCAATCTGCCTGCCGCCGTGCATAGCGATAGCATCGGTCAAGCGGCGCTGCAGGATCGAAGCGGCGGAGGAATCCAGGATCAGCCTCACAAATGACCGCCGCTCCCAGAGATGTTCGATGACAGGCCGGACGTAGGATCGCGCTGCCCGTCCCGACGCGGCGGTGGCAAGCGCCAGTAGGATCGGCCGCAATGCCGTCAGAAGAACATCGTCCTTCCCCTGAAAATGCTCGTAGAACGTGGATTTGCCGACGCCAGCATGGTCGATGATGTCGATTACGCGAATTGCGCCATATCGCTGTTCGATCGCCAACGTGCGAAACGCTTCGACGATGGCGATCTCGGTTTTCGAAAGCTGCCGTGCGTTTCTGGAAGCAAGTTCTGCCATGGCCTGATCTACCATGCGAGGATCGCCCTGGAAGCCTCGGGCACCGGACTATCGGGGACGATAGTCCGCCTCGGACTTCCAAGGGCGTTTTCGCACTCGCCAAGGCTGATCCCGACCGTCATCGCTTCGAGCATCATTCATGGAGCGCCGAAAGATGGAACATCGTGCCGTTGCGATCATACCGAGCAGCAATCTCGACGCGAGTGAAGCGTTCTACCGGCGTCTTAAATTCACCGTCGTCAGTGATTATGGCCATTATCGGATTCTCGAAGACGGCCGAGGCTGGCACCTCCATCTGACCTATGCGGAGGGATGGCCGAAGAATATCGAGGACAATCCCTTCGGCCTGTACCTTTATGCCGAAGACGTGGACACATTGGCAGATGCCGTTCGGGAGTTGATCATCGAAGACGGTGCCCCGCACGCAAAGCCTTGGGGCATGTATGAGTTCGCCGTCAGCGATCCCAGCGGTCTTCTCGTTCGCATTGGCCGGCCGATCGAATAGCGCTGATCTCAAGTCTTTCCCGATTGGGAACGGCCAGCGAGAGGGGCAGCGCTTTCCCGTAGTCGATCGAGTTTTGAGAAGGGCGCGGCTAGATGTTGAGCCAATCGATGATATCCAAACGACTATAGGTTTCATCGGCAATGAAGTGGCCTTTTTCAGGCACCTCTTTATATTCTATCTGCACGCCGATCCGACTGGCGCGATCACAGAAATCCCGCATTTCGGACGCCGGCTGATGGTCATCTACGGCGCCATGTACGACCTTGATCCGCGTTGTAGGCACTGGCGCGCTCAATAGGTCCGGTGCAGTTCGGCCGGCCACGATCAAGGCACGGCTAACGAGCGATTGCGCCGATGCGATCCACGCGCCGCGCGCTCCCATGCTGAAGCCGCTGATGGTCAGACTCGAAGCGACATGGCGTGGCGCGAGCAGCGCAAGACTTGAGAACGCCGCCCCAACCAGACTGGCTTCGCCCCAGTCACGTCCGATTGGACAGATGGGTGCGACAACCATGAACGGCAGTTCCAAACCACGATCAATGAGGCCCGGCAAGCTCCAGCGCCGGAGCTTTCTATCATCATCGCCGCGTTCTCCGCTGCCATGGAGATACAGATGTGCGCTGGTGCAGGACCGGGTAGGCATTGCCAACCAAGTCGGGAGCGGCGTCTGCTCTACCAGCCTCATTTGCATACTCGTTCATCGCGCCCTTTTGGCCATGGAGCAAGGCTTCCCGCCTTCTCGATTGGGAACGGCCAGCAAGACGGCTGGGCCATTCCCATTGGGATCGGCAACCGGGAAAAGCAGCTAGACCGATGATCGCGAGTAGCCGGTAGGCATCAGCCGCTCCACGATGTTCAAGGCCGTCCAATCGGCACAGGACGCCGCCCATTTTGCTATCTCGATCTTCCCCCGCGCACGGGTGGACGCGGCAAGCATGGTCTGCCGAGCCAGGGCGTATGCGGCGATCCGCGATACGGTACATTCCGCATGTCCGTAGGCCGCTGCAAACACACCTAGGCGACGCACCTGCTCGTCAGGGGCATGATCGTCGTTACCTAGATCGAGCCAAGTGAAGGCGGAGTAGCCCAAATCCCACAGCCTTTCCCCCGGCTGTGCCGTATCGAAGTCGATCATCGCCGCTGGCATGTCGTCCACGAAGACGGTGTTCGTCGGAGCCCAATCGTTATGGCAGGCTACCTCGAATCCACCCGCCTGGATCGCCGGCATATCGGCTGTGGCATTGTGAAAGCGGCGAAGCAGCTTGGCGGCTGCTGCCAGTTGATCGTCTGAGTATGCTCCCAAATCAGAGGGCACGACGCCGGGAATGAACGATAGCACCTCGCGGCCGGCATCATCGATGCCTTGGAACCGGGGAGCATGGCGGAAGCCGATGCTTTCAAGGTGGAGCAGGCAAGCATGGCCGAACGCCGGCTCACGCATGATCGGACGCCGCACCGTATCGCCGATCCGAATCACGCCGCTTGTGCTGCGACCGCCTGAGAGGGGCTGACCATCCATCTTCCCAGCCTATCAGGACCATCGTCCTGAGGCTTTCGCAAAGGAACGGCCGGCGAGACGGCCGGGCCATTCCCATTGGATCGAGAAACGGGAATGTCCGAGGCTGGGCGGAAAGCGGTCTTATGCTCACCCTACGCTGATGCCATATTTCACAACGTCCCCGATGATCGCTGATGCTATAAATCGGAGCAGCGGACCCGCGTCCCCACCATCTCCACACGCATTCGCTCACCCGGGCCGGCTTCGAAAGTATGCTTTGTGCCGTCTTTTAGTCCGAGCGTGAACCGGAGCGGGCCTTCCATCGTACATGGGGAGGTGTCGCACATGCGTTCCATCCGCTGCCGCTCTGCCGCCGTATCGTCTATGGGCTCAAGCTTCATGCTAAAATAGGTGGTGCCGCCGATAAGCAGCCGCCGTGCAGCGGGCATCGTTTGCAAGTCAAAGGCGCGCTGTGTCCCCGCCACGCGCTTCTCTTTCATCGGCAATTTGGCTGCCATGCGTTGACAGAAGGAAGCCGCTGCCGTTTCCGGACCCGACATGGTCAGGGCTGCTGCTAACACCCAAACGATTCCGTTCACCACTTCTCTCCTGCCGCTGTCGGGGCGATCTGATCCTCCCGGCGGAATCAGATCAAGTGAACAATGGCCTTAAGAAGTTACGCGGAGATGCCCGGAATGGGCGGGAGTGGACATTCCGACCCATCCCGAAAACGAACGGGGCTGTTGAAAAATGCCCCCGCCATCCATGTCCGGGGGGACGTGCGGAGCCTAGCCGATCTGCTCGCGGACGAACCTCGCCCGCTCCATTACCGGCGCTAGCGGAAGCTCGACAAGCTCGTAGCCCAAGCCGGAATATGCACCGACCATCGCATGGTAGGTAGCTTCGGCTTCGGCGAGCGTCTGCTTACGCTCGGCGTCCTGCTCGAAAATGGCTGTCCACGGCGGGGCTATAAAGACCCTGCTCGCATACCGCCGCTGCTCGGCCGCCCGCAGCGCCGTAGCCGGCACTGGCAATCCGCAGAGCCGCAGATAGCCGATCACGTCGGGGATGCCGCGATCGAAGATTACCGGGCCGGAAGCGTTCAAGGCTTCGCGGTAGGATCGCATCTCCCATGCAAGCATCAACATCGCGAACGCTTCCCGATCGGCCCACGGCAGAGCGGTGCCGCCAATGTCCACTTGGTCCTGTATGATCGCTCGGCCAGCTTCCGGCATGTGCCGGACGCCCTCGGCGGAGAGAGTGTCAATCAGGCTTGTTTTGCCCGATCCCGGGCCGCCGGTGATGACGTGAAGGTTGTCTGTCATGTTCTATGTCATCGTCTCGCAAGGGATCGTTGATCGGGAAGTGCGACCTCGAAAATGCTTCAGGTCAGCCGCACGCCCGCCCTGAACCGCCGCCCGATCGTGTCCAGCAACCAGAGCAGCGTTCCCCGCCGGAGGCCATGCAGACGAGTCTGATAGCGGCGATAGAGCATGGCATGGCCCAATTGCGCGATACGGCCTCGTAAGAACCCGCCGTCGAAAAAGCCAAAGCGCCCGAGCGTACCATATGCGTCAAAACCGCCCAGTGACACCAAACCTCCGAAATCATGATAGCTGGCAGGAGGCGCTTGCTTTCCCGCGATCAACGCGGGCAGATGTCGGGAAAGATAGTCGGCATGCTGGCTCGCGGCCTGTGCTGTCGTCGGTACGGGACCGTCACGTCCTGGAATGCGGGGGGCGGCGCAGTCGCCAAGTGCATAGATGTTGGGATCACCCGGCGCCACCAGCGTGGGGCCCACGACAAGCTGG
>CAJYRU010000126.1 GCA_913777295.1 uncultured Sphingomonas sp.
TCCGCCTCGACCCGTTCCGGTTCGGCCGGCTGCACGACCTCCTCCGCCGTTTCGATCACCACCAGCGTTGCGCCGATCGCGACTTGGTCGCCCGGCTCGCCCGCCAGTTCGACGACGGTACCCGCGACCGGGCTTTCCATCTCGACCGTCGCCTTGTCGGTCATCATGTCGGCCAGACGGCCGTCTTCCTCGACGCGGTCGCCCACGGCGACGTGCCACGCGACGATCTCGGCCTCGGAAATGCCTTCGCCGATGTCGGGCAGGCGGAAAGAGAAACGTGCCATGGCGGTCAGTCCTGCATGATCTTCTTGAGCGCCTGTCCGATGCGAACCGGCCCCGGGAAATACGCCCATTCGAGGCTGTGCGGATACGGCGTGTCGAAGCCGGTCACGCGCTCGATCGGCGCTTCGAGATGGTGGAAACAGCGTTCCTGCACCAGCGCCGACAGCTCGGCACCGAAGCCGCCCGTCCGCGTCGCTTCGTGCACGATCATGCAGCGCCCGGTCTTCTTCACCGACGCCTCGATGGCGTCGATGTCGAGCGGGACCAGCGTGCGCAGGTCGAGGATTTCAGCGTCGATTCCGGCCGCTTCCACCGTCGCCTGCGCGACATGGACCATCGTGCCATAGGCGAGGATGGTCAGATCGCTGCCCTCGCGCACCACCTTCGCCTCGCCAAGGTCGATCCGGTAATAGCCCTCCGGCACTTCGCCGCCGGGGTGCTTCGACCAGTTCTGCGCCGGCTTGTCCCAATTGCCGTCGAACGGGCCGTTATAGATGCGCTTGGGTTCGAAGAAGAGGACCGGGTCGTTGTCCTCGATCGCGGCGATCAGCAGCCCCTTCGCATCATAGGGCGTCGACGGGATCACCGTCTTGATGCCGCTGACGTGGGTAAAGATGCCCTCGGGCGACTGGCTGTGCGTCTGCCCGCCGAAGATGCCGCCGCCGAACGGCGAGCGCACCGTGATCGGTGCGGTGAAATCGCCCGCCGAGCGATAGCGCAGCCGCGCGGCCTCGCTGACCAGCTGGTCGAGCGCGGGGTAGATGTAATCGGCGAACTGGATTTCGGGCACGGGGCGCAGACCATAGGCGCCCATGCCAACGGCGACGCCGATGATGCCGCATTCGGTGATGGGCGTGTCGAACACGCGCGTCTTGCCGTATTTGGACTGCAGGCCGGCGGTCGCGCGGAACACGCCACCGAAATAGCCGACATCCTCACCCATCACGATTACGCTCGGATCGCGGTCCATCACCACGTCCATCGCGGAATTGATCGCCTGGATCATGTTCATCCGCGCCATGTCAGTGGCCCTCCTTGCGTGCCCAGGGGCGGCCGGAGGCTTCCTCTTCGGCCATCATCTGTGCCCGTTGTTCGCGAAGGTGCCACGGCATGTGCTCGAACACGCCGTCGAACAGCGTGTCGAGCGGCTGGTGCAGGCCGTGGCCGAGGATGCCGTTGGCCTCTGCCGCCTTCTGGGCGGCGCGGACCTGTTCGGCGACGTCGCGGTCCATTTGCGCGTGGCGATCGTCATCCCACTCGCCGATGTTGACGAGGTGTGCCTTCAGCCGCGCGATCGGGTCGCCCAGCGGCCATGCGGTCGGTTCCCCGGCCGAGCGATATTGCGAGGGGTCGTCGGAGGTCGAATGCCCCTCGGCACGATAGGTGAAATGCTCGATCAGCGTCGGACCCTGATTGGTCCGCGCGCGTTCGGCGGCCCAGGCGGTGGCGGCATAGACCGCCAGCGCATCGTTGCCGTCGACCCGCAGCCCGGCGATGCCATAGCCGATGGCGCGGGCGGCGAAGGTCGTCGCCTCCGCACCTGCAAAGCCCGAAAAACTGCTGATCGCCCACTGGTTGTTGACGACGTTGAAGATCACCGGTGCGCGGTAGACGGTGGCGAAGGTCAGCGCCGAATGGAAGTCGCCCTCCGCGGTGCTCCCCTCCCCGCACCACGTCGCCGCGATCCGCGTGTCGCCGTTCGACGCCGATGCCATCGCCCAGCCCACCGCCTGCGGATATTGCGTGGTCAGGTTGCCGGAGATCGAGAAGAAGCCGAAATCCTTCGACGAGTACATGATCGGCAGCTGCTTGCCTTGCAGCTTGTCGGCCGTGTTCGAGTAGATCTGGTTCATCATCTCGATCAGCGGATAGTCGCGCGTGATGAGGATGCCCTGCTGGCGATAGCTGGGGAAGGTCATGTCGTCGCGGTCGAGCGCCATGGTGCCGGCCACCGCGATCGCCTCTTCGCCGGTGCATTTCATGTAGAAGCTGGTCTTGCCCTGCCGCTGGGCGCGGAACATGCGTTCGTCGAACGCGCGCACCGTCGCCATCTTGAGCAGCATCCGCCGCAGCATGTCGGGGTCGAGCCGCGGGTTCCATGGGCCGACCGCCTGACCCGCTTCGTCCAGCACGCGAACCAGCGTGTAGCTGAGGTCGTGGAAGCTGTCGGGCGCGGCGGCGGTGTCGGGCCGGGCCTGCGCACCGGCGGGCGGCACGGCGACGTCGGCGAAGTCCACCGCGTCGCCGGGACGGAATTTGGGTTCGGGCACGTGCAGCGCGAGGCGCGGCAGATTCGTGCGGCTGTCGCCGGTCATGCACTCTCCATGTCCGCTGCGTCGACCGATCGGCCGCGCAGACTCGTTACAAACGCTTGTTATATAATTTCAACGCGTTTGGCGAGAGGCTGGTAGCAATTGATACGAGTTTTCCCCCGGCATTCGCCGGGGGAAACAGGTCACTTCGTCGGAAAGCCGCGCCGCTTGAATAGCGCGGTCACGTCCGGGTCGCGGCCCCGGAATGCGCGATAGGCATCCTTGCGATCCGTTTCGTTGCCGGTCGACAGCAACGTCTTGCGGAAGCGGTCCGCCGTTGCCTTGTCCCACACATTGCCGGTGGCGACGAACGCGGCCCAGGTGTCGGCGTCCATCGTTTCCGACCAGAGATAGGAATAATAGCCCGCCGAATAGGCGTCGGAGGAGAAGAGGTGATTGAACTGCGGCAGGCGGTGCCGCATCACGATCTCCTTAGGCATCCCGATCCGCGCCAGCGTGTCCCGTTCGAACGCGGCGACATCGGTCACCGGCGTTTCGCGATCGTGCAGTTCCATGTCGACGATCGCCGAGGACAGATATTCGACGGTGTCGAACCCCTGGTTGAAGGTCGACGACTTCTCGATCTTGTCGACCAGCGCCTGCGGCATCGGCTGTCCGGTCTGGTAATGCTTGGCATAGCGATCCAGCACGTCGCGGGTCAGCAGCCAGTTCTCGTTCACCTGGCTCGGATATTCCACGAAGTCGCGCGGCGTGCCGGCAAGCCCGGGATAGGTCACGTCCTGCAGCAGCGAATGGATCGCATGACCGAATTCGTGGAACAGCGTCGACGCGTCATCGATGCTGATGAGCGTCGGCTGCCCGGCCGCACCCTTCACGAAGTTATTGTTGTTCGACGCCAGCACGTTCGTCTCGCCGCCCAGCTTCTGCTGCCCGCGATAGCGCGTCGCCCAAGCACCGGAGCGCTTGCCGCTGCGGGCGAAGCCGTCGAAATAGAACACGCCGACATTCTTGCCCGTCCGCCCGTCGGTGACGACGAAGGTGCGGACGTTCTTTTCGAACACCGGAATCTGCCCGGTATTTTCGGTGAACTTCAGGTCGTAGAGACGCCCGGCGGCATAGAAGGCAGCGGCAAGGATGTTGTCGAGCTGAAGATACGGCTTCACCTCGCTTTCATCGAGGTCGTATTTCGCCTTGCGCACCTTCTCCGCATAGAAGCGATAGTCCCACGGCTCGATGGTGAGGCTCGCGCCGTCCTTGGCGGCAAGCGCCTGCATGTCGGCCACTTCCTCGCGCACGCGCGCCACGGCGGCGGGCCAGACGCGCATCATCAGCGCCTTCGCATTGGCGGGCGTGCCGGCCATCGTGTCGTCCATGCGCAGATACGCATGGTTGCGAAAACCCAGCAGCTTCGCCCGCTCCTGCCGCAGCTTCAGGATGGTGGCGATCGTCGCCTTGGTATCATTCGCATTGCCATTGTCGCCGCGCATGACGAACGCGCGCCACACCTTTTCCCGCAACGCCCGGTCGGTGGCATAGGTCAGCACCGGTGCGACCGACGACCGCGTGTTCACGATCGCCCATTTGCCGGGCAAGCCCCGCTCGTCCGCCGCTGCCTTCAGCGAGGCGACGAAGCTGTCGGGCAGGCCGGCCAACTGCTTTGCATCGTCGACGACGATCCATGTTTCCTCGTCGGCCAGCACCTTCTGGCTGAAGTCGTTATAGGCGACCGACAATTGCTGGTTGAGGCCGGTGACCTGCTGGCGCTGCGCGTCGGTCAGCAGGCTGCCGCGCCGGACGAAGCTGCGATAGGTCCGCTCCAGCAGGCGCAGCTGCTGTGGATTCAGCTTCTGCGTGGCGCGCGTGTCGTATGCCGCCTTCACCCGCGCGAACAATTTGGGATCGAGGAACAGTTCGTCGTTGAACGCGGACAGCTTCGGCGACCATTCGCGGTCGATCGCCTGCACCTCCTTGGTCGCGAGGTTGCTGGTGTAGACGCCCCACATCGACCCCACCCGGTCCATCATGTCGCCGGCCAGCTGCAGCGGTTCGATGACGGTCTTGAACGTCGCGGGCCGCTTGTCATCGCGGATGGCGTGGATTTCGCGGCGCATTTCGGCCATCGCCACCGGGAAGGCGACAGGGAACATCGCCGGCGTCACCTTGTCCCATGGCGGCACCCCCTGATACGGCCCCGGCCATTTCGCGGTCAGCGGGGTCGCATCGACGGCACCGGCGGGTGCCTGCGGCATCGATGCCGCCTGTGCCAGGGGAACGAACATCGTGGTGGCGAGCAGCGCGCCGATACGCAGGATCATGCAACTATCCAATTTCCGGACCAATTCGTTACGAGCGTAACCATCGGGAGCCGCTTGGCAAGATCGGCGTTGATGCGGCAACGAAACGACACGGGGTTGCCATGAAGATCACTTCGCTGACCGAACTCGACCGGGTGCGCGACGACGCACGCAAGCTGGTGACCAAGCGCGCGCTGGTATCCGCCGGCGCGTCCGCCGTGCCGGTGCCCGGTGCCGACCTGATCGTCGACGCCAATATCCTGACCAAGCTGCTGCCCGAGATCAGCAACCGGTTCGGGCTGGACGAGAAACAGGTTAACGCGCTGGAGCCGGATCGGGCGAAGCAGGTCCTGCTGATCGCCGCCAATCTGGGCAACGGCGTGATCGGTCGGTCGATCACCAAACGCATCGTCACGATGCTGATCCGCAAGGTCGGCGCGCGCTATGCCAGCAAGTCGCTGCTGCGCTTCGTGCCGTTCGCCGGACAGGTCGCGGCGGCGGGCATCAGCTTCGGTGCGATGAAGCTGGTCGGCAATTCGCACATCGACGATTGTTACGAAACGGTGCGGCGGACGCTGGCATAGGCAGAACGCAGTTTGCGTCATTCCCGCGAAGGCGGGAATCCATACACTCGTCGGCAGCTCCTCTTGCGAAGCGCTGGCGTATATGGATTCCCGCCTTCGCGGGAATGACGAAGTGAATAGTTGCCAGACCCTACTCCGCCGGCACCAGTTCAATCACGTCCAGCAGCGATTCAAACCGGGGATAGGGCAGGACGAGCCGCCAGCGGCGTTCCCCTACCCGTTCCAGCACGCCCGCCATGTCGCGGTCGCGGTCCTGGCCATATTGCAGCGCCGCCCGTTCATCGCCCAGCAGCAGCGTGCCGAGGAACACCGTCCGGTCGCCATCGGGGAACAACAGCCCCACCGGGCGCTGCGATCCGCTTTCCTTGAAGAAACTGCGCACCCGCCCTTCGTCGCTGATGCGGCAATCGAACGCGGGATAGGCGGTGAAGTCGCGCATCGCGCTGCCCGCGCCGCCCAGCTTGAACACCCGGCAGCGATAGCGACCGGCCGGTGCCGCCCCGCCGGACAGTGCCGCGTCGGGCGCGAACAACGTCCCCTGCGCCGCAACCGCCGCCGGGTCGGCCGCCCGCGCACGGGGCAGCGCCGTCATCCACGCCTCCCGCCAGCGGCGCAGCCGGTCGCGATCGGCGGAGGTCGCCACGCGTCGCCAGTCGTCCGATCCCGCCGTCCGGGCGGTGGCCGGCGCCGTCGTGCCCGACGACGCGACGCCTGCGCCACCGCAGGCGGTCGTCGCGCAACCGGCCAGGACCGTCGCCAGCGAAGCGAGGCGGATCATGCCGCGATCACGCCGCGGTCCAGCCGCCGTCGATCGACAGGTTCGCACCCGTGATCGCCTTCGCCTCGTCCCGGCACAGGTACAGCGCGAGGCTGGCGACCTGTTCGGCGGTGACAAATTCCTTGGTCGGCTGTGCCGCGAGCAGCACGTCGTTCATCACCTGCTCACGGGTCAGGCCGCGCGACGCCATCGTGTCGGGAATCTGCTTTTCGACCAGTGGCGTCCACACATAGCCGGGCGAGATGCAGTTGGCAGTAATGCCGCAGGTCGCGACTTCCAGCGCGACCGTCTTGGTCAGACCGGCCAGGCCGTGCTTGGCGGTGACATAGGCCGACTTGTTAGGGCTGGCGACCAGGCTGTGCGCCGAGGCGGTGTTGATGATCCGGCCCCAGCCCGCCTTCTTCATATGCGGCACGGCAGCGCGGATCATGTGGAAGGCCGACGACAGGTTGATCGCGAGGATCGCGTCCCATTTGTCGATCGGAAACTCCTCGATCTTCGCGACATGCTGGATACCGGCATTGTTGACGATGATGTCGACCGATCCGAATTCGGCCGCCGCCTTGTCGACCATCGCGGCGATCTGGTCCGGCTTGGTCATGTCGGCCGGGTCGTAGCGGGCCTCGGCGCCGCTCGCCTGTGCCAGCGCGGCGCGTTCGCTTTCGATCGCGGCTTCGTCGCCGAAGCCGTTGATGACGACGCTCGCCCCCTCGGCCGCGAACGCCTTGGCGTACGCAAGGCCGATGCCGGACGTGGAACCGGTGACGATGGCAGTCTTGCCCTTCAGGAACATGCGCTATCCTTGGCGTTTTGGGAGATGAGGGGTCAGGTCGAACGCGGCGGTGCGCCCGTCGAGGATGTTTTCGGCAACGACGCGGGCATTGGCCATCGTTTCGGCGATGGCGGCACGGCCCGCGGCCCAATGCTCCTCCATCGCGCGCGCCGAAAATTCGAAATCGCGCGCGCCGCCTTCCCAGCGGTTGGCGCGGTAGATCAGGTGGACGAG
>CAJYRU010000127.1 GCA_913777295.1 uncultured Sphingomonas sp.
CCGCTCCTGATCGACATAGGCGAACAGGTCGAGCGCGGCGCGGATATAGTCCGACGCGACCCAGGCGTGCGGAACGTCGCCCAGGAACCGGATTTCGCGCGGGTCCCGCCCGACCACTTCGGCCCAGCCATTCCACCCGCCGGGCCGCCGGTCGCCCATGTAGAAATCGAGCATCCGGTTCGCCCGCTCACGCCAGCCAAGGCGCACCATCGCCGACACGTTGCGCAACTCATAGGGGGTGTAATCCGCCCAGTCGCCGCTGACCGGCCGCGCCAGTACCCGCCGCCATTGCCTGTCGAAGGTATTGGCCAGCAATGTCGGATCGAGCCGCGCCTGTTCCCCCGCCGGGTCGAGACCCATGGTGGTCGAGGTCGCGTCGAAATCGCCCATGCTGGTCGCACCGGGGATATAGTCGATCTTCCAGAATTTGACCGCCGCAGCGATGGCGGCGTGCAGGTCGCGCTGGAACCGGTCGCGCTGCGCCTCGATCTCCGCCGCTTCCGGCTTTCCCAAGACCCGCGCGGCAAAGGCGGCGTCCTTGTACCCGGTCAGCGCCCAGAAATCGTCCCACAGGCTGTACTGCGCCTTGGCCGAATAGCCTTCATGGCTGATCGATGGCGGCATCAGGCCATAGAGCATCTTGCGTTCGGGTGTCTGGTTCGCTGCCGTCCGTTCGGACTGGGCAAGGCTTTCCATATATTTGCGCGCGGCGTCCAGCTTCGGCCAGTCGCGTGCCAGTGCCGCCTTGTCGCCGGTATAGCGGTACAGGTCGGTGACGAGATGGATATATTGGCCGTGGCTGTCATTTTCCGGCACCGGGTCCGGCCCGCGCGCATCGACGCAGCACGGCACCTTGCCGTTGGCGAACAGGTTCGGCCCGTACCAGTCGGCAAAGGCGCGGCCGGGGGCGACCAGCCCCATGCGCAACATCGTCTCGGTCATCATCGCGCCGTCGCGGATCCAACTGCGGTCGTACGAGCGGGTGCCGGGCTTCAGCGCCGGGCCGTCGCGGCTCATCAACACCTGCGCCAGGGCCGACTTGACCGTATCGGCGAGAGGCTGCTTCATCGCCGGTACGCGCATCGTCACTGCGCCCAGCGTCCGCTGCCAGCTGGCGCGGGTGGCGGCGTGCGCGGCGTCCAGTGCGGTCTGTGACACCGGGCCATCGCCGCCCAGCGCCATCGCCGTCGTCCAGCTTTCGCCCGGAGCCAGCGTGACGTCATAGGCAAGACCACCCGAGGCAAGCTGGGTCGGGTCCTCGACCCGCACCGTCTCGCCCGGCCGGGCGGGGTTGGTCAGCGCTCCCTGATCGAACGGGGTCGCCCAAGCCTGTGCCGGAGCGGCGAGCGGGAACAGCCGCCGCGTGACCGCCGCGTCGCCCGCGATGGCGCCCGGTGTCGTCACCGCCATCGTGCTGCCGTCCCACGCCAGCGCCGCAATCTTGCTGACGCCGCCGCGCTGGCTGAGGAACTGCGCAGGTGGATTTACCTGAAAGGGCCGCACCGCCAGCACGAGGCGCAGGGTCCGTGGGCTGTCGCCGGTGTTCTTGAGTGTCCACCGCGCCATCAGCCGCTTGCCATCGGCATCGGCGAACAGGCTGGTGTCCAGCGTCCATCCGGTTGCGGTCCACAGTGCATGGGGGATCGGCAGATACCCGTCCTCCAAGGTGTGGCCGGTCGCGACATCGCTCCACGCGATCGTCCGGCCGTTGTCGACCACGAACGGTTCGACTGAAAATCCGCCCTTGGCGATTTCGACCGCGCCATCCTCGCCGATCAGCCCGCTGACCGCGCCGCCGTCGCTGGCCACCAAGGTCCAGTAGCTTTGTTCGGTGAAGCCGCGCGGGAAACGGCCGCGCGGAGCGTTGCGGGCAAGGTCGGCGACGAACGCATTGGGCGTTTCGGCCCAGGCACGATCCTTCACCTCGACCTCGGCCAAGCCATTTGCACCGCTGATCCGCAGATACCGCGTTTCGGTATCGGGCAGCGCGATCGGATCGCTGCCGCCATCGCCGCGTGTCACCTTGCGCAGCGTGCGCCAGCGGCGACGGTCGTCGCTCGCCTCGATGGTGTAGGCGGGCGCGGCACCCGCCCAATGCAGCACCAGCCCGCCCAGTTCGCGCGGACCTCCGAAATCGATCGTCACCGGCCCCTTGGCGGCGGTCGTGCGGTCACCATCGATCGCGCGCGCGTCGCTTGCGACGGGGGCGGGCAGCGGACGGGGCGGGGGGAGGGGTTCGAACGTCCAGTCGTCGACCTCGATCGTGCCCGCGCCACCGTCGCGCCCGCGCACGACGACGATCTCGACCGCTTGCGTAGACTTCAGCGTCTTGTCGGTCGTCGGTCCCCAGGCGAACTGCACGTCGCGCGGACGGATGCGCAGTTCCTGCCAATCGGCGGAGGGGCGGAAACTGGGCTTGGTCACCCACCAGACATTGGTGCCATCGGCGTCGGTGAACTTGATCTGCAGGTCGTTGACCCCGCCGGTCCCGCGCAGCTTCAGCCGCATTTCCCAGTTGGCCGGGAAGGTGATCGGCAGCGTCCGCCGCACGAACGCATAGCCGGATACCTTGGCGAAGTCGTAGCGCAGTTGCAGCGCCTTGTCCGTCACGCCCGGTACGGCGGTTGCGGTCGCACCGACCCCGTCCGACGACGCCGCGCGCCATGCCGCCACATCGTCGAACGTGTCGAGCGGCTGAGCCTGCGCCGCCGCCGCCAGCAGGATCAGCGGGATCACGCCAGCCAGCCTCCGGTGAACCCGGCGCGTTCCAGCCCGCGCCGGATATGCGGATTGCGCCGCATTACC
>CAJYRU010000128.1 GCA_913777295.1 uncultured Sphingomonas sp.
CCGTGCAGCCGCCAGCCGTCGCTGCCATGGCTGGTCAGGTAGATGCGCGCGGCATCGTGCCGCGATTCCGGATCGGCGAAGCGCGGCGTGCCGAGGAAGAACCAGTAGCTGCGCCCGTCGATGAACACCGTCGATCCGTCGGCCCGCGCGATCTGCCACATGTCCCAGAAGTCGTGGGCGGGGTCGATCGGTACGATCTCGGCGGCGGTCAGCACCGGCAGGCGGTCGGGACCGTCGGCGGCGATGCGTCCGACCTGTTCGGCCGACCAATGCGTCCGGGCGCGGGACACAGGCATGGCGCTCAACGTACCGCTCCGACCGGTGCGCCATCGGTCTTGCGTTCGCGCACGCTCCACACCGCGGCTGCCGCGCAGAACATCAGCACGCCGCACAGCGTCAGCACGTTGCGCGGATCGCCGCCCAGCAACGGTTGGTAGAACAGCCACATCGTTGCCGAGAACATCAGCATCGGGATGACGATCATCATGTTGAAAATGCCCATATAGACGCCGGTCCGCTCTGGCGGAATCGATCCGGCGAGGATGATGTACGGATTGCCCATGATGCTGGCCCAGCCCAGCCCGATGCCGATCGCGGGCAGGAACAGCAGCGCCTTCGACGTGACATGCGGCAGGCAGACCATGCCGATGCCTGCGGCGGTCAGGCTCAAAGCATGGAGCGGGGCCGCGCCGATGCGGCGGGCGATCGGCACCATGGCAAAGGCGGCGAGGAAGGCGACACCGTTGTAGAAGGCGGCGACCTCGCCATTGGTCAGCACCGCCGAATGGAAGCCGGACGAGGTCGGATCGGCGGTGTCGTAGACCGTGCGCCCGATCGTGTAGATGACGTAGTTCCAATAGGCCATCATGGCATACCACTGGAACAGGCTCATCAGCGCGAGCTTGCGCATGGCGGGCGGCATGTCGCGGATCGCGCTGCCGATTTCGGCAAGGGTCGATCCGAACGACTTTGGCTTTGCGGCGATGGCGGTCTTTTCCGCCGGGGTCAGCGGCAGTTCGGGCACACGCAGGATCGACCAGAGAATCGTCGAGATCGACAGGACCGCCCCGACCATGAACGCCACGCGCGCCGTGTAGGGGATGTTGTGGGTATCGACCCAGTCCTGGTTCATGCCCGCCCACACCAGCAGCGACGGCGTGAGGAATGCCAGCATCTGCGCCAGGCCGGTAAACGCGCTCTGCGTCAGGAAGCCGATCTGGTGCTGATCTTCATTCAGACGATCGCTGACATAGGCGCGGTACGGCTCCATCGTGATGTTGTTGCCGGCATCCAGGATCCAAAGCAGCGATACCGCCATCAGGATCGAACTGGACAGCGGCATGAAGAACAGGCCGAGACAGCACAGCACCGCGCCCATGACGAAATAGGGCGTGCGTCGCCCCCAGCGACTGTCGGTGCGATCGCTCAGTGCGCCGATCAGGGGCTGTACCAGCAGTCCGGTCAGCGGGCCGGCGAGCTGCAACAACGGTATCTGCGCCTCGTTCGCGCCCAGATAGCTGTAGATCGGCGCCATATTCCCCTGTTGCAGCCCGAAACTGAACTGCAGGCCGAGGAACCCGAGATTCATTTCTAGGATGCGGGGCAGCGACAAGTGCGGTTTCATCGGGGGCGCCATCGTCGGTCCTGCTCCTTGCATGTCGGTCTGTCGCCGACCCGCTGCTTGTCGCGCCTCCCGATCTAAAATGCAACAATCGATTGCAGACGTGCATACGAATGCTTCGCGCCGTGAAGCGACGGGTATCCCGATCAGCTAAGCGGTGTGCATTTCGCCGACAGCCAGGCGCTGGTTTCCCAGTCGAGCAGCGGGGTCAGCAACGCCTCCACCCGCGCATGGTAGGCGTCGACCCAGGCCCGTTCTGCATCGCTCAGCAGCGCGGGGACAATCAGCGAGCGTTCGATCGGGACGAAGGTCAGCGTTTCGAACCCCAGCATCGACAGGTCGCCGCCGGGAACGTCGCGTTCGACCGTCAGCAGCAGATTTTCGATACGGATGCCGTAGTCGCCGGCCTTGTAATAGCCGGGTTCGTTGGACAGCATCATGCCTGCGCGCAGCGGCTCCATCGGCCCGCCGCCCGGATAGTTGGGGGCACCGATCCGCTGCGGCCCTTCATGCACCGACAGGAAGGCGCCGATGCCGTGCCCGGTACCATGGGCGTAATCCAGCCCGGCCTCCCATAGGGGCCGGCGCGCAAACCCGTCGATATGACCGCCGAGCGTGCCGTCGGGGAAGATGGCGGTGTCGATCGCGATATGCCCCTTCAGCACGCGGGTGAAGCGGTCGCGCATTTCGTCCGAAACCTCGCCCACCGGCATCACGCGGGTGATGTCGGTCGTGCCATCGGCATACTGGCCGCCGGAGTCGATCAGATAGAGCTGGCCGGGCAGGATCGCCGCATTGCTGTCCACCGTCGCCTTGTAATGCGGGCTGGCGGCATGGGCGCCGGTCGCGCTGATCGTATCGAACGACAGGTCACGCAGGAGGCCGGTTTCGCCGCGGATCGCTTCCAGCCGGTCGGACGCCGATAGCTCGGTCAACGTGCCTGACGGGGCGGTTTCCTCGAACCATTTCAGGAACCGGACCATCGCTGCGCCGTCGCGGGCCTGGGCGCTGCGATGGCCGGCGATCTCGACCGGGTTCTTGATCGCCTTGGCCAGCACGGTCGGGTCGCGCTCGGCGACGATCGTTGCGCCACTCCGCCGAAGGGTGTCGTGGATCGCGGCGACGGCGCGATCGGGATCGGCGGCGACGCGCTTGCCGGCAAAGGTGGCGAGGGTCGGCGCGAAATCGGCCATCGGGCGAACCGTGACGGCATTGCCCAGATGGCGGGCAACGTCCTCACCCACCTTGCCCGGCGCGGCGAACAACTCGGCGGTACCGTCGGCATGGACGATCGCATAGCTGAGGACGACCGGCGTATGCGCTACGTCGCTGCCGCGGATGTTGAACGTCCAGGCGATCGAATCGAGTGCGGTCAGTACGACCGCGTCGGCACGGCGCTCGCTCAGCCAGTCGACGATCGCCGCGCGCTTGTCGGCGGAGGTCCGGCCGGTCAGCGCATCGTCCTGTACCGCCATCGGCGCGGGCGACGGGGCGGGGCGGTCCGTCCACAACGCGTCGATCGGGTTCGCCTCGACCGGCACCAGCACCGCGCCGACATCGGCCAGCGCGCGTTCGGTTGCCGCCACCCAGTCGACCGTTGCCAGCCAGGGATCGAAGCCGATCCGGTCGCCGTCGCGCGCGTTGGTCCGCAGCCAGTCGGCCATCGTGGTCGCCGGCACCTGTACGAACTGCCAGTCGGCGGCATCGACCTGCTCGCGCACCTGCAGCGTGTAGCGGCCATCGGTGAACATCGCGGCGGTATCCCTGAGAACTACGGCGCTGCCCGCCGACCCCTTGAACCCGGTCAGCCAGGCGAGCCGCTGCGCATAGTCGCCGACATATTCGCTCATATACTCGTCGGTCAGCGGCACGACGAACCCGGTCAGGTCGAGCGTGGCGAGATGGGTACGAAGGGCGGACAGGCGGTCGGAGTGGCTGGTCATGCGCCGCTCGTATCAGCCGAAACGGTCGCGCAAAAGCCACAAGCTCGCTCGACTTCCGCGCCGCGCCGTCCCACATGGGCGATTATGACGAAGCCCATCCCGCCGATCGCCGAACAGCGCACCCACAGCTTTGAACGCCACGGCATCACCGTGTCCGATCCGTGGGCATGGCTGCGCGACCCGAACTATCCGAAGGTCGAGGACGCCGACGTTCTCGATTATCTCAAGGCAGAGAATGCCTATTTCGACGCGGTGATGGCGCCGCACCAGCCGTTGATCGATACGCTGTTCACCGAGATGCGCGCCCGGATCAAGGAAGACGACGCCACGGTGCCGCAGCGCGACGGCGACTGGTGGTACTGGTCCGATTTCGAGACCGGCGGGGAATATCGCCGCTGGTGGCGCAAGCCCGTCGCGGGTGGTGACGCTGAATTGATCCTCGACGAACCGGCGCTGGCCAAGGGCAAGGAATATTTCCGGTTGGGCGCGCTGTCGGTCAGCCCCGACGGGCGATGGCTCGCCTATGCGATCGACGATGACGGCGGCGAGCGGTTCGAGGCGCGGGTCAAGGACCTGACGACCGGCGAACTGCTGGACGATGTGATCCCGGGCACGCTGTCCGAACTGGTCTGGACCGCGGATTCTAGCGGGTTCCTCTACGGCCTCGCCAACGAACAATGGCGGACGGATAACGCCCGGCTGCATCGCATTGGCACGCCGATCGAGCAGGACATCGAGCTGTATCACGAGGCGGACGAGGGCTGGCGGGTGTCGGTCGGCGAAACCCAGTCGCGGCGGTTCCTGGTCATCTCCGCCGGGGATCACGTCACCAGCGAGGTGCGGTTGATCCCGGCGGACGATCCCACCGCCGAACCGCTGCTGGTGAAGGCGCGCGAGGAAGGCGTGGAGTATGACGTGGAGGAGCATGACGGCACGCTGTACCTTCACACCAACGACACCCATCCGAACTTCCGGCTGGCGACCGCGTCGCTGGAGACGCCGAGCGACTGGCATGAACTGATTGCCGCCGATCCGCATTTCTACATGACCGGCGTTACGACCTTCGCGAAGCTGTTCGTGGTCGAGGGGCGGCTTAACGGCCTCGATCAGATTCGGTTGCACGATTATGCGGGCGGCCCGGCGCGGCCGATCGAGTTTCCCGAGGCGAGCTATGTCGTCGGGCTGGGCGACAATCCGGAATATGACGTCGACACGCTGCGGCTCGGCTATGAGTCGATGGTCACGCCGGGCACCGTTTACGACTATGACGTCGCCAGCGGCGGCCTGACTGTGCGCAAGGTGCAGACGATCCCGTCGGGCTATGATCCCGCAAAATATGCGACCGAGCGGCTGGAGATCACCGCGCGCGACGGCACCGCCATCCCGTGCTCGGTGGTGTATCCGAAGGATTTCCCGCGCGACGGGACTGGCAAGCTCTATCTCTACAGCTATGGCGCGTACGGCTATGCGATCCCGCCGGGCTTCTCGACAAGCCGGATGTCGTTCCTCGATCGCGGCATGGCGTTCGCCATCGCCCATATCCGGGGCGGCGACGATCTGGGCCAGCAATGGTATCTGGACGGGAAGCTGGAGAAGCGGACCAACACGTTCAACGACTTCGTCGATGTGGCGAAGGGGCTGATCGAGCTGGGTTTCACCGACCATGGCAAGATCGCCATCGCCGGCGGATCGGCCGGCGGCGAGTTGATGGGTGCGGTGATGAACTCCGACCCCGAACTATGGGGCGCGGTCGTCGCCAGCGTGCCGTTCGTCGACGTGCTGAACACGATGCTCGACGACAGCCTGCCGCTGACGCCCGGCGAATGGCCCGAATGGGGCAATCCGATCGAGGACAAGGCCGCGTTCGAGCTGATCGCGTCCTACTCGCCCTACGACAATGTGACCGCGCAGGCCTATCCGCCGGTGTTCATTTCGGGCGGGCTGAACGACCCGCGTGTGACCTATTGGGAGCCGGCCAAGTGGGCGGCGCGGCTGCGCGCTACCAAGACCGACGACAATGTGCTGCTGCTCAAGACCAATATGGGCGCGGGCCATGGCGGTAAGTCCGGTCGGTGGGAGAGCCTGAAGGAAGCCGCCGAGGAGATGGCGTTCGTGCTGTGGCAGCTGGGGGTGGAGGGGTAGGTTCCTGCCGCCAGGCCAAGCACGTCACCCCAGCGAAGGCTGGGGTCTGCCGGTTGTAGCGCGGGACAGGAGCCGACAGAGACCCCAGCCTTCGCTGGGGTGACGTGTGGGGCCGGGGCGCGCTTTCAGCGTTCTACCCGCGTCACATGGCCCATCTTGCGGCCGGGGCGGGCTTCGTGCTTACCGTAGAGGTGGAGATGGGCGCCGGGTTCGGCCAGCAGCGCCGGCCAGGCCGCCACGTCGTCGCCGATCAGGTTCGTCATCTCGACCCGCCTGGCCGTCATCGCGACGCTGCCCAGCGGCAGGCCGAGTACGGCGCGAACATGGTTCTCGAATTGCGAGGTTTCGCTACCCTCGATCGTCCAGTGGCCGGAGTTGTGAACGCGCGGGGCCATTTCGTTGAAGACCGCGCCGTCCGCCCCGCAGAAGAATTCGAGGGTCAGGACGCCGACATGATCGAGCGCGTCCGCGACCTTCGCGGCCAGCGCCTCCGCCTCGGCGCGCCAGGGTTCGATCGCCGGGGCGGGGACGGTCGAGGTGTCGAGGATGCCGGCCTTGTGGACGTTCTTCGGGGCTGGATAGGTGACGATCGCGCCGTCGATGCCGCGGGCGAGGACGATCGAGAACTCGTCCTCGAAGTCGACGAACGCTTCGAGGATCGCCGGGCCGACGCCGATGCCGCATGGGAAGCGATCGGCGGCGGCGGGTGCGAGCAGGCGGGCCTGCCCCTTGCCGTCATAGCCGAAGCGGGTGGTCTTCAGCACTGCCGGGCAACCGACGCTGGCGATGGCGGCGTCGAGGGCGGCGCGGTCGATGACCTCGGCCCAGCGGGCGGGACGGCCGCCCAGCTGCTCGACGAAGCTCTTTTCGCGCACCCGGTCCTGCGCGACGGCCAGCGAGCGGGCCGAGGGGCGCACCTTGTCGCCCAGTGCCTCGATCGGGGCGGCGGCGATATTCTCGAATTCGTAGGTGATGACATCGACCTGCGCGGCGAACGCCTGCAGCGCGGCGATGTCGTCATAGGCGCCGCGGCTATGCGCGAAGGCGATGTCGTTGGCCGGGCCGCTGTCGGGCGCGTAGACATGGATGCGATAGCCGAGCTGCGCGGCGGCGACGCCGATCATCCGGCCGAGCTGACCCGACCCGATGATGCCGATGGTCGAACCGGGGGGCAGCGCGGTCATTGCGGGTCGATCGCCACGCCATCGGTCTGCGCCGCGCGCCACGCGTCGAGGCGGGCGGCCAGCGCATCGTCGTTAGTCGCGAGGATCGACGCGGCGAGCAGGCCGGCGTTGATGGCGCCCGCCTTGCCGATGGCCAGCGTGCCGACCGGCACGCCGCCGGGCATCTGCACGATCGAAAGCAGGCTATCCATGCCCTTCAGCGCCTTCGATTCGACCGGCACGCCGAGCACGGGCAGGCGGGTCATCGAGGCGACCATGCCGGGCAGGTGCGCCGCGCCGCCGGCACCGGCGATCACGACCTTCAGACCACGGTCGACGGCGCTGGTGGCATAGTCGACGAGCCGTTGCGGCGTGCGGTGCGCGGACACCACCTTCGTTTCATGGGGAATGCCGAGTTTGGTCAGCACGTCGGCGGCGTGCGCCATCGTGTCCCAGTCGGAGGTGCTGCCCATGATGATGCCGACCACGGTCACGTCGTTCATTGTCTGCCCGTAACGCTTTTGGGGGAGCCGCTGCTTAGGCAAGGGGTGGGAACAGGGCAAGCGGAAGGATTCCGTACCGGCATATTCAGGGGGCAAAGATCACGAAGTTCACACTAGTGGCGTTTTGGTGCCGTTGGCGCTTTGGCGGTCAAAGTTCACGAACTTCACACTCGTGGCGTTTTCGCGCGGCGTGTGTGGCGGCGGTGTCAAAGAGCGTCGGCCGGAAGAGGGGCCGACGGGGAGTTTGGCGGGGGTGGGGTTTGTAGGAAAGGTGTTTCTTTCCCTGCGCGACATCGCGCACCCCTACCCCTCCCGTTTGCTCCTAGCGGAAGTTCGAGCTTGTCGAGAACCGTAGTCGAGAAGGGCGTGCCCCAAGCAGGGCGTTCTCGACGAGGGTCGGATTGTCCCCCGGACAATCCTGAACCATGCGGGGCATGGTTCACCCGATCCTCTTCTCGACAGGCTCGAAGCTGCTCGAACCGAACGGAGTGGGTGGGGTAAGGGCAGGGGTGAGGCTCCCCTTACCGCTCGTTCAGATAATAACGATCGGTCGGCGTCAGGTCGTCGGCCAGTTCATAGACGATCGGCTGGCCGGTCGGGATTTCGAGGCCGGTGATGTCGGCATCCGGGATACCCGACAAGTGCTTGACCAACGCGCGCAGCGAGTTGCCGTGGGCGGAGATCAGGACGCGCTTGCCGGCCATCAGTTCGGGCGCGATGCGGCTTTCCCAATAGGGCAGCACGCGATCGATCGTGTCCTTCAGGCTTTCGGTCTGCGGGATGTCGATCCCGGCATAGCGGCGGTCGGCCGACAGGTCCCACGTGCTGTCGGCTTCGGGAAGGGGCGGCGGCACGTCGAAGCTGCGGCGCCAGATCTTTACCTGTTCGTCGCCGTGGCGTGCGGCGGTCTCCGCCTTGTCGAGGCCGGTCAGGCCGCCATAATGCCGTTCGTTCAGGCGCCAGTCCTTTTCGACCGGCAGCCACAGGCGCCCCATCGATTCCAAGGCGATGTTCAGCGTCTTGATCGCGCGCGTCTGGAAGCTGGTGAAGCACTGGTCGAAATCATGGCCCTTGGCAGCCAGCAACTCGCCCGCCGCCTTCGCCTCCGCCTCGCCCTGCT
>CAJYRU010000129.1 GCA_913777295.1 uncultured Sphingomonas sp.
GCAGCGAGGGCGACGGCGGAGAAGAAGGCCGTGGGGCAGCGATCGTAGCGGGTGGCGACGCGGCGCCAATCCTTGAGGCGGCCGAACATGATCTCGATGCGGCTGCGGCGCCGATAGCGGCGCTTGTAATACCTGACGGGCTCGTTGCGTGATCGCCGACCCGGGATGCATGGCTGAATGCCCTTTGCTTGGACAGCGTCCCTGAACCAATCGGCGTCGTAGCCGCGGTCGCCGAGCAGCCATTGCGCTTTTGGCAGGTCGTCCAGCAGCGCTGCCGCACCGGTGTAGTCGCTGACCTGCCCGGCCGTCATGAAGAAGCTCAAAGGCCGGCCGTTCGCATCGGCGACGGCGTGGAGCTTGGTGTTCATGCCGCCTTTGGTGCGCCCAATCAGGCGACCAGGATCCCCTTTTTAACCCGCAGACTCGAGGCCGTGCGGTGCGCCTTCAGGTAGGTCGCGTCGATCATGACCGTCTTCGGCTCGGCACCTTTCGCCGCCAGCCCCTCCATCATGCGCGTGAACACGCCTGCCTCACCCCAGCGCTTCCACCGATTGTAGAGCGTCTTGTGCGAACCATAGGCGGCGGGTGCATCTCGCCAGCGCAGCCCGTTCTTGTTGATGAACACGATGCCACTCAGCACCCGCCGATCATCCACGCGCGGCTTGCCGTGGCTCCTGGGGAAGAACGGCCGCAGCCGCTCCATCTGCTGATCAGTCAGCCAAAACAGGTCGCTCATTTCGGTCTCCTTGCGGAGCCTGAATCAGATCGCGACGCTCACATCAATGGGTCCTGACCCTAAGTCAACTGAGCTTAAAAATAGGCATGCGGCACTCGCCCGGGAAGACAAGTGCCGCACATTCCTGTCAGTACAGGATGCTGTTCTGGTCTGCCCGTGCGCCGGTGCGGCGGGCTTCGGCGAGCGCATCGCCTGCGCGTTCGGCGATGATGACTTGGTTCACCGCGACCATCTGGTGGGTGTTGCTGCGGTCGTCGCGCGTGTCGTTGCCGAAATAGCGCGAGCTATCCAGCCGGGCCTCGAGCGGGGTGCAGCAATGGCCGTCGACCGAATAATAGCCCGTACCCGGCTGGCCGTTGCGCCCATAATGCTCGACCTGAGGCGAGAAGCCGCCGATCGGGACGCCGCTGAACGCGAGGATCGAGTCCAGCTTCAGCATTGGCCCGTCGAAATAGACGCCGTCCAGATTGGAGCCGGAAGTATTGCCGCGCAGCATCTTGTTGCGCAGCTCGAAATAGACGAAGCCCGCCGTGTGCGCATAGTCGAGCGCATAGGCCCCCACCCGGTCGGCGGGTGAGCTCTTTTCCTGATGAAAATGGTCGGCGATATAGTCGAGGCTGCCCGTGCCGATCACCGGCACGAAGTACAGGCCGCCGGTCAGCGCCCGCACCGAGCTGGGCGTCGTCAGATTGCTGTTGAACTTTAGGATCGATCGGTCCTGGATGCCTAGCCGCCGGATCATGTCCGCCGTCTTGGAGATGCCGCTCTTCGTCTTAATGTCGAAGATATAGACGAGGTTGCGGTTCCACTGGTCGACCTTGTGCATCATGGTCTCGAGCGGCAGGAAATCATAGTTGGTGACGGCACCCAGCGGATCGCGCAGCTTGAGCTTCTCGAGCAGCCCGTCGCGTACCCGGCTGATCTCGGGATTACTGTACTCGTTCTCCTGCGACGTCGAATAGGGATCGAACAGCCGACCGTTCAGGCTGTAATTGGTCATCCGGCCGAGCGTGGTGTCGTGGATCGGCCATAGCGTGCCGTCACCGGATTCACGCACGTCGATCTCGACCGCTTCGACGCCTTCGCGGGTGGTCTCCTCGACCGAGCAGATCGAGTTTTCGGGGCAGTCCTGATGGAAATAGCCGCGATGCTCGGCGATGATGCGCAGGCGAGCATTGTCCTTCTTCATCGCCTGGATGACCTTGGCGGGCGAGTAGTTGGTGGCCGCGATCGCGGCGGAGGACAGGGCCGTGGCGGCGAACAGGACGGCGAGCCGGAATTTCGAGAGACGCATCTACAATCCTTCCCTGTTGGACAGTCCGTGGCTGGACAGTTGGGGCCAGCGCCGTCAGGCGGCGCGGGCGATATATTGGGTGAAGGTCAGGGTGCCGTCGTCGTCGGCATTGATCGTCCCCACACCCAATTTCGTCATGCCCGCATCGCCATAGCCATGGTCGAGCGGGCCATTCTTGAGGAGCGCGACGGCCTGTTCGCGACCGCGCGCGGGCGAGGCGGCGAGCCGTCCCTCGACGACGCACAGGCGATCGGCGCAGGTCACGCCGGTGATGGACAGCCCGTCGGCCAGCCCGGCCAGGCGACGGCGTAGCGCCGCCTCCTGGGCGCTCGCCCAGGCTTCGTCGCGCGGATGACTGTCGAACACCGCCCGACGTTCGGGGTCGGAGAGCTTGTCGAAATCGGGCAGCGTACCCGGTGCGACCGAAGGCGTCGCGACCGGCACCGCCGCCGGGGACGGCGTGTCCGCCGACCGCCCTGCCACGACGGCGATGGCCTGTCCTCCCGCATCCGACGCCCCGTGATGCGACAGCGCCACGGTCAGGCCGATGACGACGAGCAGCATGATCGCGGCGATCAGCAGCGGGCGGCGGGGTACAAAGGAAGCGCGCGGGGGCATCATCGGACTCCGGGTCTAGTCGGCGGGTGGGACGGAGGGCGCGGCAGGCGGCGGCGCGGTCGGTGACAGCAATGCGCCATTGTCGGTCGCGTAGCGGAAGGTCTCCACCACCGGCCCGGTCACGACGGTGAGGACACCCCGCGCCAGATCGTCGCGCACGGTGATCGGCGCATCGGACATGCCCGGACAGCGGACATGCGCGCCATCGGCAAAGCCGCGCGGGCCCAGCGGCGCGATCATGCACGGTGCCTCGCCCGGCCGGCCGATCTCCAGCCAGCCCTGCTCGGTGATGCGGTTGGTATAGACCGGATGGTCGTCCGCGCCGATGGTCGTGAACGTCTGGCCGCGATCGAAGCGTCGGTCGGGTGCCCCCATCCCCTTGATGCCGACCATGTTGTGGCTCAGCAGGCCGTCCGCGCCGATATAATAATGACCGATCTGGGTGCCCGCATCGCCCGGCCAGCGCAGATGCATATGGATATGCGGCGGCGCGTCGACATGGCCATGGGGGGCGTTGGTGTCGAAACCCATGATCTGGATCCGCCCGATCCCGCGCCGCTCCACCTCCTCGCCCAGCTTCAGGCGGCGCACCACCTCGCGTTGCGCGAATTCCAGCGTGTTGGCGGCGTCGCGCTGGAGCGTGGGAAAGGCGCCGCTGGCATAGACGCCTGCGCGTCGCGCCGGATCGGCATGCTCGAAGCGCAGCACCATGCCCGGCTCGACGATATGGGTCGCGACCTCGCCTGCGGTGATCGCGTCATGGTCGAGCGGCGGCAGCGCTACGATCACCCGGCCGCCCTCACGCCGGAACGCGATCTCTCCGCTTTCCAGAAGGACGCGCCGGACATTCGTCGCCGCACCGTCGAAGCCCAGCTCCAGCGTCCGGCGGCGGGGGACGGTCAGCGCCACCACCGTCTCGCGCGGGTTGTCCGCGTTCCAATAGGCGTCGGTGATGGGCGCGCAGGCCGGACAGGTGGCGGGGTCGAACCGCACCCCGGCGCCCGCATCGCGCTTCACGAACTTCAGCACGACGCGCATCATGTCGTCCCCGCGCGGCGCGGCGGCGACCGGAGCGGCGGCGAGCATCACGCCCGCCGCCGCGGTCAGGACGACCCGCCTCACAGGTGCGGCTTCCACGACAGGCCCAGCCAGAAGGTGCGGCCCACGGGAAAGAAATAGTTCACATATTGCTGGCGGATACCCTGGCGGACAATGAAGGGTTCCTTGGTCAGGTTCTGGACCTGCCCGACGACCTCCAGGTCGGAGCGCACCGCGACACGCGCCTGCAGGTCGAGCTGCTGGCGCGGGGACTGATAGAGGTCGCGGGTCGGCGTGTCGCCATCGACCGATTGCAACGCGCGGCCGATCCGGTTGTAGGACGCGCGCAGCTCGACCGGCCCGGTCAGGTAGAACACCGTCATGTTGGCGATATAGTCGGGCTGCTGGATCAACCCGGTCGTGGCGCGCGTGGCCGGCAGCCCCGCCGCCTGGCCCGCCGCGCTGACCGGCTGGTTGAACGACCCGTCGAGCAGCGTGAAGTTTGCATTGACGCCCAGCCCCGGCACCGCCGGGATCTTGTCGAGCGTATAGCTCAGCTCCAGCCCCTTCACCTTCGCCTTGGCCGAATTGAGCGGCGTGCTGACGAAGACATTCTGATAGGTGACGCCCTGGAAGGTCGTGGGCGGCGCCTGTTGGGTCGAGGTGAAGATCTCGTTGCGGATGTCCTTCACGAACCCGGCGACCGAGATCATCCCCGCACTGCCCATATACCATTCATAGGACAGGTCGTAATTCCACGCCTCGCGGGGCTTCAGGGCCGGATTGCCGGTGCTGATCGTCAGGACATTGTTGCTGCCGACGTTGAACGAGGTGCGCGCGGCATACTGGCTATAGTCGGGCCGCCCGATCGTCTTCGACACGCCCCCGCGCAGCCGCATGCCGTCGCCCAGTTCATAGGTGGCGAGCGCGGAGGGCAGCCAGAAGCCATATTCGGTGCGGCGGCGCACCGGCGTATAGGCGGTCGTGCCGCTGATCGTCGGCGCCTGATTGGTGCCTATGACGAGGTTGGTCTGGTCGTAGCGGACACCCGCCTGCATGTTGAAGCGGTCGGCGCGGAACAGCCCCTGGACATAGGCGGCGCGCACCGTCTCCAGATCGTGGAAATCGTCGGCGAAGTTGTTCGCGATCTGGTTCGTGGTGACGAAGGACGAGCGCAGCGCGTTGAACCGCTGCCACGCGGCGACGCGGTTGATGAGCATGTACGGGATGCCCGGCGTCTCATAGGTGGCGGGCATCTGCGGATAGATCAGGCCCGACAGGCCGCCGATCTTCGCCTGATCGGCAGCGCTCGCCGCGACATATTCGACATAGCGCTGGTCGTAGGAAAGGTCGGTACGGGTTGCCGCCGCGCCGACATTGACGCCGAAACCCCGGTCGTCGGCGCCACTGTTATAACCCAGATTGACCTTGGCATAGTCGACCGTCGAGTCGAGGTCGCGCTCGATATTGCGGAAATAGAGCGCACGGTAGCTGTTGGGATCGGCCACCACAGCGGGGTTGTTGAAGGTCAGGCGCGGCCGTCCGTCGACGATCCAGTAGCTATAGCCGAAGGCGGGCAGATAGCCGACGGATGAACTGCCGGGCCGGGGATTGGAGTCCCATTTGATCATCTGGCGATTCTCGCGATAGGTCGCCATCGACCGCGCCAGCGTCGCGTCGAGCATCAGCCCGCCGCCGAAATCATGATGCCCCTTGGCATCGACCAAATAGGTGTCGCGCGTCACCGGCTGGAAGGTCAGGCCCTGCTGGAAATCGCCCAGCGCGAACTGGCCGCTATCGCGTGTGACATTGAACGGCGCTCCGGTCGGCAAGGCGAGCGTCTCGTACCGGGTTTCTGTGTCGGTATCGTGATAATAGCCGCCGAACAGCGAAACCTGCGTCGCATCGTCTGGCCGCCATTCCAGCTTCAGATTGCCCGATAGCCGGGTGCGCATATTCTCGAAGAAATAATCCTGGTTACGGATCGGCACGAGAGAACCGGCCGACAGGTTCGGAAAGGGCGTCGCCGTGCCCTTGGGCGTATAATAGCTCCACCCCGCGCCCAGCGTGTCGCCGGGCAACTCGGCCCGCGCGGTCGAGGGCAGCCGCTGATATTCGACCGAGGCGACCACGCCGAAGCTGCGGTCCGCGCCGAATAGGGTCGAGGCGGTAGCATCCGCCCGCACCGAGGCGCCGCCGCCGCGCACCAGCTTGCCGGTCGTGTCGTTATAGCCGCCGTTCACGTTCATGACGAAGAAGCGCTCGCCATGCTGGTCGAAGGCACTCTTGGAGACGATGTTGATCTGGCCGCCCAGCGCGTGCGGATCATATTGCGCGGTGACGCTCTTGATCGCCTCGATCCGCGAGACGAGCGAGGCGGGCAGCATCTCCAGCCGCGCGCCGCGATACACCCAGTCGGGCGAGGCGAACGGGATGCCGTCGATGGTGACGAGGTTGTAGCGCGGATCGAGCCCGCGGATCGTCGCGCGCTGATAGATATCGCGATTCTTGGTAGGATCCGCGCCGCCCACCACCGAGACGCCCGCGATGCGGCGGCTGGCCTCGACGATATTCAGGTCGGGCAGGCGGCCGACATCATCCTGCGCCACCGCGTCCAGAATCACGTCGGACTTGCGCTTGGCGTCCGTCGCCGAGCGCTGCGACGCGCGAAAGCCGGTGACGACGATGTCGGCGGGTGGCTTGGCGGCATCGCCATCCTGCGTCTCGGACGAAGGTGTCGCGGGGGATGCCGTCTGCGCCTGGGCCAGCGTCGCCCAAGACACACTGCTCGCCGCCAGCACGCACAGCCACGCCCGACCTTGTGTGATCATCTTCGCCATTTCTCCAAACCCCCTCTGCTTTCTGTTTGTTACATGCTGTACGTAATTAATTTGACAGTTTGAAGATGGGTGTCGAAGAGGTGCGGAACGGGGCTAGAAGGATTGCATGATGAAAGAGGCGCTGACCTCGCGCGCGCGCATGATGTTGGGGATGATCCGCCGCCACGGAGCCGTGTCGCGGCAGGTGCTGGTGCGCGACACCGGCTTGTCGGGCACCGCCGTCTTCCGCGCGACCGAGGAACTGGCGGCGGCGGGGCTGGTGCGGATCGGGGAGACGGTGGCGGCCGGGCGCGGCGCGCCGAGCGCGACCGTCCATATCGTCCCCGATGCGGCATTCAGTCTGGGGCTGTCGGTGATGACCGACCGCGCCGATGTCGTGCTGGTCGATCTGGGCGGCGAGGTCCGCGCCCGTCGCGAACTGACCCAGCTCGGCATGGCGCGCGAGGCGATCCTGTCAGCCGCCGCTGCGTTCGGCGAGGAGGCGCTGGCCGAGGCGGGCGTCGCGCGCGACCGGCTATGCGGGATCGGCGTGGCGGTGGCCGGCTATTTCGTCGCGCCCGACATCCTCAACCCGGCCGAGGAGATCGGTGAATGGGGGCTGGTCGACCTGCGCCAGGCGGTCGGGCAACGGCTGGGCTTGGCTTGCGAGGTCGAGAATATCGCCAGCGCGGCAGCGGTCGGCGAGCGGCTGCTGGGCGCCGGGGCCCGGTTCGACAGCTTCTGCTATGTCAACATCGCGGCGGGCTTCGGCGCGGGGATCGTGATCGACGGTCGATTGTGGCGGGGCAAGCATGGCAATGCCGGGGAGATCGCCGGGCTGTTCCCGCTGTCGGGGCGGACCACGCCCAACCTCACCGATCTGCGCGCCACTCTGGCGGCGCAGGGAGTTGCGACCGACAGCATCGCCGATCTGGTCGCGCGCTTCGAACCCGCCTGGCCCGGCGTGACGGCGTGGCTGGCGGCGCATCGCGGGGACTTCGATTATTTCTTCAACGCGGTGCGCTTCATGCTCGACTGCGAGGCGATCATCGTCGGCGGCCGCATCCCGCGCGCGCTCGCCCAGACGATCGTCGAGGGCGCGCGCTGGCCCGAGGAAACCCTGCCCGCCCGGCGGGGCCGCCGGGCGCCGCCTACGCGGCTGGTCGTGGCCGATCTGGAACCGGAATGGAGCGCACCGGTCGGGGCGGCCTCGCTGCTGTTCCACCAGACCCTGTTCGGCTGATCCCCCACCCATAGGCAGCCAGCGCGAGCGCCACCGCCGCCATGACGGCCAGCGCCATCACCATCGCCCCCGACGGCAGCGACGACGGGTCGGACAGCGTCGTCGCGCCATCGGGCGTCCTTGCCAGCACCCGCGCGACCAGCAGCACCCCTGCCCCCTGCGCCAGTTTGGACATGCAGGTGAAGGTCCCGACATAGCTCAGCGCGCGGCCGGGCACCGCCCGCTCGGTCATCATCGCCCATAGCGCCAGCCACAGGCCGCTCGTCCCCGCCCCGAACACGATCCCGACCACCATCATGCCGAGGCCGGTGGTGCGAACAGGCCCGGTCAGCAGCAGCGCGGCCAGCACCAACATCGCTGCCATACCGACCAGGGCCCGCGCCATGCCCTGCCGCCCGATCGCCAGCACCCAGAGCGGCTGGCTGATCATCGCGCCGACCGCGCCCCACAGCAGGATGTCGATCCGTCGACTGGCAAAGGCCGCGAAATAGGGCTCCATCGTCCTGAACAGCGTGGTGGCGATCATCATCACGGCCAGGGCGAACAGGACGACGGGAAAGTCGCGCCGCGCGCCGGTCGTGCCCATGGGTACGACCGGCATCGGCTTCGTCGACCAGGTGGCACGCGCCAGCGACGCCGAACTCACCGCCATCAGCCCGGCGACCGCCGTCGACCACAGGAGATAGATGCTCGGCGGCTGCCGGTGGATCAGCAGCGGCGCCGCGAGGAACGCCACCGCCAGCGCGGCCAGGCTCGATACGATGTTGCGCGCCGCCAGCAGACGCCTTTGTCGTGGCCCATCGCCGGTCATCAGCGGCACCAGCCCGTTCTGCGCGACATCGACCAGGGGATAGAGCAGCCGGAACCCGCCCAGCGTCGCCAGCGCCCAGCCTGGGCGCCAGCCGGGTGACACCAGCGGCGTCGCGGCGAACAGCACGAAACAGGCCGCGACCGCCAGCGCCGCCCGCGCCTGCATCCGAACCGCCGCGGTGGCATCGCAGATCCGGCCATTTGTCCAGCGCCCGACGAACAGGTCGACCAGCCCGTTGAAGATCAGCGTCGAGCTCAAGACCCATCCCGTCACTCGGGGCGTCAGCCCACAGGCTTGCGTCAGAAAGAACGCGAAAAGGAGGCCGCTCGTATGCCACAGCTGGCTCTTGCCAAAATGCGCGCAAAGATAGCTGATCGTGCAGCCAGCGCGCGACGGCGATCCAGTCACTGCTCAAGCCCCATTACCCACTTCCATCCCATGCGCGCGCTAAGATTTTATGACGGACGCAACACGGCGGATCGTCACCACAATTTCCAAATTTACGACGGCCTCCTCAAAAGGAATGTTCGAAACAACTTGGTTTGGAACAAAGCCGTCGTACGCTGACGTCTAGCCGACCGGCTGGTTCAACCGGGGGCAGCCGCTTACGAGCATCCCGATTGGGATGGAGTAATGGGAATACGACTCAGTCTGCCGTGAGCACATGGTCCGGATAGGGATCGAAGAAGGCGGCACGCAGAGGAAGGGTCGCCGCGCCGATTGCCGCCGCGTCGCCTTCGATCGTCGATGGAAGGATTTGCGCGGAGGGTCGGTGGAAGCCGCGCCGCTCGGGGTTGGTGAAGCGAATCTGCTCGGCGATCTGCGAGGCCAGCGACACGGGCAGGCGACCGCCCAGCACGATGGCGCCGGGGTCGATCGTCGCTGAAATGGCCGACGCCACCAGGTTGAGCGACGG
The DNA here is from genome assembly GCA_913777295.1 of uncultured Sphingomonas sp. Lineage (GTDB taxonomy): Bacteria > Pseudomonadota > Alphaproteobacteria > Sphingomonadales > Sphingomonadaceae > Sphingomonas. The sequence continues at coordinate 9,476 of CAJYRU010000129.1, forward strand.
CATGCAGCGGTCCAGCCAGGCATCGACGGCAGGGTGGCCCGCGTCGAAGTCCGCCAGCATGGCGTGCAGGTCGGGGAAAGGCCGGCCATGCTCCGCGAAGGTCATGCGCAGCGCCTCGAGATTGGGCTGCGGCCAGTCTGCGGGCAGGATCGAGGCGAATTCGCCCGCATTGCCGTGTCGCCCGCGCAGCGGCAGCCCCTGCGAAATGATCCCGCCCCCGAAACCGGCAGAGAAATAGAGATAGGCGAAGTCGCGCGACACGCGCCCGTGGCCCAGCATCGCCTCGCCGATCGCGGCGACATTGCCGTCATTGTCGATCCAGACCTTTTCGCCCAGTTCCTCGGCCAGGATCGTGTCGAGCGGCACCAGGGCCCAGGGATCGAGCAGCCGGGGCGGGTTCAACCGGGCGCCGTCGCCGATGAAATAGCCGGTGACGCCGACCCCGATTCCGATCAGCGTCGAACGATCGCGCCCGGCGTCGGCGATCGCGGTGTCGATCATCCGGCGGATCTGCTGGCAGGCGGGCTGGATTTCTGTATCGGACAGCCGCTCACTGCGACCGCCCTGCACCCGGCCCGCCAGGTCGAGGAGGACCAGCGACACGGCGTCGGTCATCACCGACAGGCCGACCGCGAACGCCGCATCCCCCTCCAGCGCCAGCTTCGCGGCGGGCTTGCCGCGCCCCGCCGCGACGGGCAGCGCCTCGCGCAGCAGGCCGCGCGCTATCAACGGTTCTACCAGACGGGTGATCGAATGCGGGGCCAAGCCGGTCAGGCGGGCGAGGTCTGCGCGGCTCGACGGCCCCCGGCGCGACAACAGGTCCATCACGACACGCTCATTGGCGGTCGCCGTGCGGCGGCCATCTTCACGGAGGAAATGCGTCGGATAGTTGCCTGCGGTGATCGTGTTCATACGGCTGGCAAGCCTCGGGCAGGTGATCGTGTCAAGCCGCGTAAGAGCAGCAACGGGGCGGTGACGATGCAGCCCGCAGCGACCTTCAGGACGAAGGCGACATAGCTGCCCGCAGTAAAGGTCGGCACCCGCCCCAATCCGCCAGCCAGCGCGAGCCCTGCTATCCCCAGCGCCAGCTTCGACGCCATGGTATAAAGACCGTAACCGCGCGGCCCGGCTCGGAGCACCGACGGGATCGCCCAGCCGATCAGGTTCGTCGTCCCCAAGGCCAGACCAAGTAGGGCGAGCAGCGCCGACCCGGCGCTCCATGCGAACCCGATCGCGACGAACGCGGCGGACGCATAACTCATGGCCAGCAGTCTTAGCCCATGGCGCGCGTCAGCCAGGCGTATGGGCAGCAGGGCGGAGGCGGTCCGGCCAAAGATCAGCAGGGTCAGGATCGACCTTCCGTCATCGCCGCGATGCCACGCCTGCGGCAGGTGCAGCACAGCCTTGGCCAGCGCCCCCAGCGCGACGATGCCGATGACGCTGGCCACCACGAAGGGC
>CAJYRU010000130.1 GCA_913777295.1 uncultured Sphingomonas sp.
ATTACCGTAAGGTGCCCGTCGCCCATGTCGAGGCGGGCCTGCGCAGCCACGACATCTATCATCCCTGGCCCGAAGAGGTGAACCGCAAGATCGTCGGCAGCATCGCCGACCTGCACTTCGCCCCGACACAGACCGCCGCCGACGCGCTGCTGGCGGAGAATGTCCCGGCCGACCGCGTGCTGGTGACCGGCAATACGGTGATCGACGCGCTGCACATGGCGCGGGAGCGCATCACCGCCGAGCCGCAACGGACGCAAGCGCTCGACGCGCTGGCCGAACGGTTCGCGGGCAAGCGCGTCGTGCTGGTCACGACGCACCGGCGCGAGAATTTCGGCGGCGGCATGGAGAATATCGCCCGCGCCATCGCCCGCATCGCCGAACGCGAAGAGGTCGGCGTGATCTTCCCGGTCCATCCCAACCCGCAGGTTCGCGCCCCCATGGAAGCGATCCTCGGCGCCAATCCGCGCGTCGCGATGATCGCCCCGCAGGATTACCCGCATTTCGTCCGCCTGCTCGACCTGTGCCACCTCGTCCTGACCGATTCGGGCGGAGTGCAGGAGGAAGCGCCGGGCCTGGGCAAGCCGGTGCTGGTGATGCGCGAGACGACCGAGCGGCCCGAGGGCGTGATGGCCGGCACCGCGAAGCTGATCGGATCGGACGAGGACCGCATCGTCGCCGAAGTTGGCACGCTGCTCGATGACCCCGCCGCCTATGCCGCGATGGCACGGGCGCATAACCCTTTCGGAGACGGCCATGCCTCCGCCCGCATCGTGGAGACTCTCTATGCTTGAACAGCGGATCACCGCCGCCGACACCTATGACGTGTGCGTCGTTGGCCTGGGCTATATCGGCCTGCCGACCGCCGCCGTCGTGGCGCGCTCGGGTGCGCGGGTGATCGGCATCGATGTCAGCCAGCATGTCGTCGATACGGTGGCGCGCGGCGACATCCATATCGAGGAGGCCGATCTCGACACGCTGGTGCGCGACGTCGTGCTGCTCGGCCGCCTGACCACCGCAACCACGCCGGCGCCGTCCGACATCTTCGTCATCGCCGTGCCGACGCCGTTCGGGCCGGGGCATGTGCCGGACCTCAGCTATGTCCTGAACGCCACCCGCGCGATCGCGCCGGTATTGCGCAAAGGCAATACGGTGATCCTCGAATCGACTTCGCCCGTCGGGACCACCGAACAGATTCGCGACCTGCTGGCAGAACTACGCCCCGACCTTGCCCTGCCGGGCCTGTCGGACGCGCCCGACATTGCCGTCGCCTATTGCCCGGAGCGGGTGCTGCCCGGCCGGATCATCCTCGAACTCGTGTCGAACGAACGCTCGATCGGCGGGATCACGCCGGCCTGCGCGGAGGCGGCGTGCGGCTTCTATCGCCGATTCGTGGAGGGGGCCTGCACCGTCACCACCGCGCGGACGGCGGAGATGGTCAAGCTGGTCGAAAATACCAGCCGCGACGTCGCCATCGCGTTCGCCAACGAATTGTCGATCGTGTGCGACAAGATGGACCTGAACGTCTGGGACGTGATCGAGCTTGCCAACCGCCACCCGCGCGTCAACATCCTCAAGCCCGGTCCGGGCGTCGGCGGGCATTGCATCGCGGTCGATCCGTGGTTCATCGTCGATGCGGCGCCCGAACAGACCCCGCTGATCCGCACCGCGCGTGAAGTGAACGACGGCAAGGTCGACCATGTCGTCGGCCGCACCGTCGCAATGCTCGATGCCGATCCGCACGCCCGCGCGTCGCTGCTCGGCCTCGCGTTCAAGGCGGACATCGACGATCTGCGCGAAAGCCCGGCGGTGAAGGTCGCTCAGGCGCTGATCGCGCGGTACGGCGACCGGATCGACCTGGTCGAACCGTTCGTCACCGCCCTGCCCCGGTCACTCGACGGCGGACGGCTGGTGTCGCTGGACGAGGGACTGGCAAACGACATTCTGGTCGTGCTGGTCGATCACAGCGTGTTCAAGGCGGTGCCGGTCGAGGCTCGGGCGGGCAAGCAGTTGTACGACACGCGGGGGATGTGGCGGTAGGCGTTCCGAGGGGCCAAGCATCGCACAGCGACAGGCCATGACGGAGCGGAGGATTTGGCGATTATTTGCGGTTTGAGTTCACTGCAGGGGAAGGCAACTGTCCGCTTTTGAAAGAATGCTGCCAACCCTCTGCCGCGACCAGTTGCGCTTGCTCGAAAACAAACGTGATCCGGGCGATACGCTTGTCCCGACTGTTGATGAAATCCAACGTGATCGACCGCTTTCCGCAGGGGTCTACAGCGATGTCCATATAGTCCCAGCCGAGGAACATGTATGTGTCGGCCCTGATCACGTCGGCGAAGGATCGAGCGCCCGCGATACCCGTTCCCGGCGATCCGACGTCGCCAATGATTAGGTTGAACGCAGCAGATGGCGCGACCAATTTGTCGAGTACCGCATCTGCCTTGGGACCTTTTGTAACAGCAGCTCCCATGATCTCTATGGCGCGTCGCCCCAAAGCTTCATGCACCGCGTTAGCTCCGCGGAGATTGGCTATGTCACAGCCGGGGGCAGCGGTGCTGGCGAAAAGCATCATAGCCTTGATCATTGCATTACGCTGCCAGACGTCTTCCATGTCCGCAACAAGGCAATAATGGACGCAGCCGTAAGGGACGCGGCTATTTCTTCCGAAACTTCGTCCACAAATGCCGGGCCAGCATTGCGGGCGGCATCCGTAGCCAGTGCGAGCGGACGTAGAAGCCGAACTCGGTGCCCTTGTACCGCAACCGCCCCCAGCCGTCGCGGGCCAGCAGGCGCCGGGCGAACAGTACGTCCGACGCGACCGGCGCTCCGCCCCCCGGCGTCCCGTAGATTCGCCGGGCCAGTCGCAGCGCCCGCGCGACGGCTGCCGATAGATCGTGCAGCGCCGCCCGCTCGGTCAGCGATGCGACGAACCCGGCGTCGCGCTCAACAAATTCACGCACCAGCCGGTCGATGTCCCACAGGTTGCGCAAGCCCCCCTGCAGATCGCCATCGGCAAACAGATGCGCGGCGGCATGGACCACCATGTCCTCCGGGCACAGTACCGACAGCCCGTTGCCAAGCGGCACCGCATCCGCGATCAGCGCCGCCGCATCGGGCGTCGGCCGCGCGGTGGGCGGCAGGATCGTGTGGTGGACGTCGATCATCCGGTCGCGCTCCCGGTGGATCAGCGGCGGCAGTTCGTGCATCCAGCGGCGGTAATAGGCGTCGTCATAGGGGTCGGGCTTGACCCATTCCCACCCCGCCGCCAGCAACGCCGCCTCCACCGCGTCGAGATGCTCGCGCCGCACGAGGATGTCGAGGTCGCCGATCGCGCGCCCCCGCCCGGCGTCCAGCCCGGCGGCGACGAAGGCGGTGCCCTTCAACAGCACGATCGGCACGCCCAGCGGGGCGAGCGCGCGGCGGGCCGCCTCCGCCTCCCACAAGGCCGCCAC
>CAJYRU010000131.1 GCA_913777295.1 uncultured Sphingomonas sp.
CGGTGACCTAACCGCCACGCAAGGAGCCGGATGAAAGGCTCTGGATCGTCGAGACGGAAGGCGACGCGCACGAACGGAGCTCGCTTTTTCAGAAGCGAGCGACGATGCAGCGGGCGATCCAATCGTAACATGATGTTGGGCCAGGCAAGCAGCGCCGCGTTGAGGGTCGCGGGATCGCGTACCTCCTCGCCGGTGAAGCTGCTCTCGATCGCAACGATCGCATCGAGCGGCACGAGCTGGTCGATCAGGAAGCCCGCCCGCACGCGCACACCCTCAGGCGTCAAGAGCACCGGCCTGAACCGGAACGACTTGATGAGCCCGACTAGGTACACGAAGCCCACGTCGCTCAGCACGAACATGACCAGCGTGGCGGTGCGGCTCCAGTGCCCCACCAGCAGATGGTAGACGGCCATCTCGATCGCCGAGAGGATCAGCAGCGCCGCGCACATCGGCGTCAGGTGCCTGTGGTAGGCGAAGGCGCGGGCGTTCGCCGGCACGTCTGCCAGTCCGCCCCAGCGGAACAGCGCCATGTGGATCACCGTCATCTCCGCCGCGGCCAAGCGGACCAGCGCCGGCGGGAACATTTCGGAGGCGGCTGACATCCACCGCTCCTTCCAATCACTGCCTCCCATGACCATCGCTTGGCGCGCCCGGGCCGCGGCCCAGGCGACGTGGCCCAGAACGACGGCCGCCATCGTCACCAGTAGCACCGGCGTTTCCAACAGCACCTCCCGCATCGCGGGTGGCGAACCGAGCCAGACGGTGAGGCTGGCGCCTGCCAGCACGCTCAGTACGGCGCTCCATGCCGGCTTTCCGTCTGATCGAGCGATCAGCGACAGCATCAGCGTGTCCGCAACCACCCACAGGAACAGCAACAGCGCTGCAAACGGATAGGCGGTCGCCAATGGCGTCCGTACCGCCATCCCGGCCAGCGCGACGATGATGACGGGTGCGATGCTTGCGGCGATATGTCGGCGATCACCGCCGTCACTGGTCTGGGCTACCATAATGACCCCCGTTCGCCTGCGCGGACGACCGGATGCTGGTCTAGCGCAGCGTCGTCCGTGCTTATACGCCGACTTTGCGAGCGGCCGCCAGCGTCACCATCTTCTCAGAAGAGCCTTTCTGCCTAGATTTGAGAACGTCTCTGCCGTTCTCTTTTCCCGATCCCTTTGGGAAAGCCGCCTACCCTGCGTCGATCGTGCACCAGGCGACGCGCCGCTGGTCGAACACCTGTACCGTGGGCGGAGGAAAGTCGGCGCTTGCGAATGCCCCCGCCGGCACGGAGATCATCCCGGGACGCATCTCCACGTCGTAGAAGACGGTGGAGCCGCAGGTCGGGCAGAAATGATAGACGTTGGTTCGGCCGGAGTCCGTCGCACGCGCGAAGCTATGTCGTTCGCCCGCCGTCGTGACTGCCTCGGCGGAAAAGCTCGCGTTCCATGCAAAGGCACTACCTGTCCGACGCTTGCAGTTCGTGCAGTGGCAAACGGAGACGCGATCCGGCTGGCCGGAGCAGATCACGCGAAGCTGACCACAATTGCATTCCGCCTGCCATTCCATCGCTCGCTCCTCCGTGCGCGGCATCTATAGGCTGGCAGCGGGCGATTCCACCGGCCTTCCCGTTTCACCATCCTGATGAGAATTCGGCGGCCGTCTGAATTGCCGTTCCCGATCGGGAGCTGCTGAGCGGCAGATGCGGCGTTGCCCACGTTGCAGCTAAGAAAGTAGGCTGCCTCATGGTGAAACGAACCGGCCCCACGCCGGCGGAGGCGCTGACGATCGCCGAAGCTGTGTTCCATACCCGCTACGATGGCGCGGCCTTCGCCTATGCGGCAGGATCAATCATGCGCGGGGAAGGCACGTACCTGTCCGACATAGACCTGGTTGTCGTGTTCGATCGCCTCGACGCCGCGCGGCGGGAGTCCTTCACCGTCGATGGCGTGCCGATCGAGGCGTTTGTTCACGACCCCGAAACGCTGGCATGGTTCGTCAACGAGGACGTGGCGCGGGGCCGCCCCAGCATCCTCAATATGATTGTGGAAGGTAAGATAGTCGGTTCTGGTCAGGGGCGGGCTGAAGCTCTGCGCGCTGAAGTAGCGGCTCGGTTAAGCAGCGGACCGCTGCCGTTTTCAGCCGCAACGTTGAACGGGCTACGATATGAGATCACGGACGCGGTGGACGATCTTCGCGGCGATCGAACGGCGCAGGAACTGCTGGCGATAGGAGCCATGCTCCATCCCAAGCTCGTGGAACTCGCCCTGCGTGGCCGGCGTCGTTGGAACGGGACGGGCAAATGGGCTCCACGCCTTCTGACGAACATCGATGCCGATCTTGCGAGCCGGTTCGACGATGCCTTTCGAGTGCTGTTCACAAAGGGCGATGCTGATCCCGTAATCGCTCTCGCGGAAGCCGAACTGGCTCCGCATGGCGGCACGCTCTTTGACGGAGATCGTCGGGATGCACCTGCATCATGGCGTGTCGCTTAGGAGAAGCAATTTCCCGTAACTTGATCCCAATGGGAATGCCCCGGCCGTCTCGCGGCCCGTTCCCAATCGGGAAAGTCACTCGGCTGCCCCTCACTCCTAATCTTGCATCCGGCCATGTTAGCGGTAGGCTGTCCTTGCCGCGTGACTGGCGACGCAGATGGGCAACCATCGGGGAGCGCGGTTTTCCAGAAGGCCGCTCGCCTGGGCCGCTCCACGAAAGGAAGCGGCATGAAGATAGCAGTATTCTTATTCGATGGTGTTACGGCGCTTGATCCGATCGGCGTGTATGATCCGCTTGCGCGACTACCCGACACCGAAATTACCTTTGTAAGCGAAACAGGTAGTTTCTGCCGGACAGGCGATGGTTTCCTTTCGCTAGCGCCTGCCGCTGCAATCGCTGATATCGGCGAAACCGACATATTGCTTATACCGGGTGGCAGCACCGAGGGGTTGCGACAGTGTATGGGGAGTGAATTGGTGCGCTCGAATATCGTGCGGCTAGATCAAGGTACGAAGCTGACGGCATCTGTGTGTACGGGATCGCTGATCCTTGGCGCTTGTGGTTTGCTTCGTGACCGCAAAGCCACCACCAACTGGCGTGCAAAGGACTACCTTGCTCGCTTTGGCGCTGAATACACCGGCGACAGGGTGACGCGGGCTGACAAGTATTGGACGTCTGCCGGCGTTACGGCAGGTATCGAC
>CAJYRU010000132.1 GCA_913777295.1 uncultured Sphingomonas sp.
GGGTTGCCCGGATTGTCGCGAAGCGTGCCGATGATCGGCAGGAAGTTCGCGGTCGATCCGGTGTGATCGTCCTGATATAGGCCGAGCAAGGTCACATCGGTGCGGGCACCCGGCCGCCAGGTGACGGACGGCGCGATCATCACCCGGTCGTCGGGAACATGGTCTACGTAGGTATCGGCATCGCGCACCCGCGCGACGATCCGTGCCGCCAGCGTGTCATGGACCACCCCGTTGACGTCGGCCATCGCTTCCTTGCGGTCATAGCTGCCATAGACGAGGTTCATGTCGGCACTGTTGGTGAACAGCGGCGTCTTGGACACGAGGTTGATGATGCCGCCGATCGAACCCTGGCCGAACAGCACCGAAGCGGGTCCGCGCACCACCTCGACCCGCGAGAAATTATAGGGGTCGGCGGCGATGCTGGCATAATAGCTGAAGATGTCCCGCATCCCGTCGCGGAACTGCAGCGCATTGACGCCGCGGATGGTGAAGCTGTCGACGCGGGTGTCGCGGCCATAGGCGTCGGAATTAACACCGGCGGCATAGCGGACCGTGTCGGAAATGTTGATCGCGCCCTGCGCCAGGTAGACATCGTCGGTGATGACGGAGATCGGCTGCGGCACCTCGATCAGCGGCGTATCGGTCTTGGTTCCCGCAAACACTTGGTCGCGACGCCCCTCCACCAGGATATCGCCGTGCTGTTCGGTCGAGGCCTCCGCAGAAGCGCGGCGGTCGCTATCCTCCGGGGTGGCCGCCAGAGCGGGAGTTCCAGTTAGCGCGACCAGCGCGACGCCAGCCAGGATCGACGATTTCATGATGGGTCCCCTTATGATTTATCGCGCTGCTAATGATACTGACAACGAATCGCAAGTGAGTCGCGTAGTCGGGTTCGGTCCGTGGTCTGGTCCACTCATCACGCGATGGGAATTTTGGCGTCGCTTGGGGATCGTAATGTGCTGGGCAGGACTGTCTTCAGTCCATCCACCATACCGCACCACGAAACTAATGAATTTGACTCGCAATAACATGTAATCTAGCAGCCATGGTCCTTGCTATGCGGGTCGCGACGGGTGTCGCCAGAGGAGGCATGCAGAACCCTTGGAACACCCTCGCGCCGACACCGGCAGCATCTTGTGGCGGGACGGGCCGTGGCACGGGCGGACACCGGTGATGCGGCGATCCGCGCGCCTTCTGGCCCTGTTCTCCCATCAACGCTCGCGGCTGATTGTAGAGGCAGCACGGATGACCGGTGACAGGGCGTCCGCAGAGGATGTGGTGCAGGATGCCTGGCTGCGTCTGTCGCAGAACGCCCGCGACACCCAGATTGCCGAACCGGTCGGCTATATCCGTCGGGTGGTGCGCAATCTGGCGCTCGATGAATATAGACAGCGGCAGCGGCGCGAGCGGGTGATGTCATCCGACGCAGGCGATGCCGCCGAAACGCAGATGGCCGATACCGCAGGGGCCGATCGTGCCTTGATGGCCAGGCAGGAGTTGGCGCTGGTCGCCGCCGAACTGGCTCGCATGCCGCCACGGATGCGCCGCGCCGTCGAACTGCATCGCCTGTCGGGAGCGCCCTTGCGAGAGATTGCCGCAGAGTTGGGCGTATCCGTCACCGGTGCCCATGCCCTGGTGACCGAAGGCGTGGAGCGGTGTCGCAAATCCGTGCGCGGGAGCCGACACTGATCGCCTTCCGAAAATGGGCCGGTGTCGTTCGTCCTCCCTGCAAGAAACAGAGGGGGCGGGGATGATGGGGGGCGGTGACGGCCGACGCGAGGCGCTGGATTGGATGATCCTGTTGCAGGAGCGGCCCGATGACGAGGCGGTACAGGCGGCGTTCCGACGATGGCGGCACGCGCCAGCCTGTGACGCGGCTTGGCGCGAGCTCGATCATGTCGGTGACCTGATCCGGCAGGTCGATGCGTCGAAACGTGCGCCGCCGGTCGCCGCTCTGCGCCGCTGGAAAAGGGGCCTGCCCCTGGCGATGGCCGCCTGTCTTGCGGGCATTTTTGTGGGGCGGGCCGTCCTGCCGCAGGCTCTGGCCAACCAAAGCACCGGGACCGGCGAGGTCCGGGTGATGCGTCTGGCCGATGGGAGCCGCATCACTCTGGCGCCGCAGAGCGCCATCACCGTGGACGGTCGCTCCGCGCGACAGGTGCGACTGTTGCGCGGCACCGGCTTTTTCGAGGTCCGCCATGATGCGACCCATCCGTTTCGCGTCGTCGTGGGGAAGGTGGTGGCGACCGATCTCGGCACCGCCTTCGAGGTGCGACGCGACGATGATGGGGCGCGGATCGCGGTGCGCGAGGGGCGCGTACGAGCGGCCTGCCGCCATCCTGCCATCGTGCCGGTCGATTTGGGGGCAGGCGACCGGGTAGCGCTCGACTGTTTCGCTGGACGCTATCGCACATCCAAAGTGCCACCTTCGGCTGTGGCGAGTTGGACGCAAGGAATGCTGCGCGTCACCGACCGGCCGTTGAGCGAGGTGGTGGAGGCGCTGCGTCCCTGGCATCGCGGGCTTCTGGTGGCGCGGGGAGCCGGGATGGCGCGACGTGTGACAGGGGTCTACGACCTGCGTCACCCCGACCGCGCTCTGGCCGCCCTATCTCGGGCGCATGGCGTGACCGTGCGGCGGACCACGCCATGGCTCACCATCGTCAGCATCGACTGAAACGGCTCTTTTTCATCCGACCTCAAAAATTTTCGAAAAAACCGGAGCGGCCAGCGTCTACCCTGTGAATGCGAACGATACGCAATAGCATTTTATTCGTGGAATTATCGGGGGAACAGGGTGACGAACGAATCTGGGATCTTTCGCTGGAAGCGAATGGCGTTGGCGATGTTGCTGAGCGCCTCGTCGCTTCCAGTTCTGGCAACGCCGCTGGCCGCACAGGCACAACGGGCGGCGGTTGAGGTGAACATTCCGGCGCAGCCGCTGGGCGATGCGCTCGCCCAGTTTGCACAACAGGCGCATGTGCAGCTCGGCGTCGATGCCGCGCTGGTGGCCGGGTTGCGGTCCGGCGGGGTGGCGGGTCGGATGGACCGTGCCAGGGCGTTGGACAGGCTGTTGTCGGGATCGGGGCTCGATTGGCGGTTGGCGGACGGTGTAGTGACGCTGCAAAAGCGGCCCGAGCGCGCCGCCAAGCCGGGGGCACCTCTCGTCACCGATGCGCTTCAGGTGGACGGTGACGAGACCCCACGCGATGTCGCGGAGGCGCGGGCCGAGCGCGGCCATGACACGGTGTTCGACGCCGATTATTCCAGCGGGTACAAGGACCGTGCGGAGATCGAGCGCTACAAGGGCGTCACGACCTCGGACCTGCTGACTGGCATGGTCAACGTCCTGAGCGGCGATGCGCGCAACAGCGGCGCGCTCGATCCCAGCATTCGCGGCATCCAGGGGCCGGGGCGCGTGCCCGTGGTGATCGACGGCACCGAACAGGCGCTGACCGTCTGGCGCGGCTATAATGGCGCGAGCAACCGGGCCTATGTCGACCCCAACCTGATCTCGGGCCTCCAGGTGCTGCGCGGGCCGACCGACAAGGGCAATATTCGCAGCTCGACCGGCGGTACAGTCGTCATCAACACGCTGGACGCCGACGACGTGCTGCGGCCCGGGCGCACCTTCGGCCTCGACCTGCGGTTGGAGGGGGGCGATAACTCGACCGATCCGCGCCTGCCGACGCTGCTGACGGGGCGCGACTATCGCACCGTGCCCGGCTTTCCTCAGACGTCGCCCAGCTTCGCGCTGAAGGATCCCTATCTGCGGATCGTGCCGCGGACCGGATCGGATAACCATTTCCTGTCGTTCGGTGACCGTGCCGTGCGTGTCGCCGGCGCGGTGCGGATCGAGGGGCTGGACCTCTTCGCGGCCTATGCCTTTCGCGAGCGGGGCAATTACTTCTCCGGCACGACCGGGGCGGATTATTACGAGCAGTCGAGCCTGCCGTCCCGGAACCTCAATCGTATCCGCCGGATGGCGCTGGGTTTCGCGCCCGGCAACGAAGTGCCCAACACCTCCAGCGATCTGGAGTCGGTGCTGCTGAAGGCCACCTGGCACATCGCCGACGACCAGTATCTGCTGGTCAGCCTACGCGACAGCGTCACCCGCTATGGCGAGATCATGCCGTCGCGCATCCCGATCGACACGGGTAATGTCCAATGGCCGCTCAGCAAGGTCCATGCCCGCGCCTATAATGCGGAATATAAGTGGCAGCCGGACAGTCGCTGGATCGACCTGAAGGCCAATCTCTGGGCCACCGATACCCGGAGCGACACCTATAATTCCGGCGGGATGCCCAATTTCGCGACCTTTGACGATCCGATCATCATCGACAATGCCCGCGCCAATGCGATGAACGATCGCTACGGTTTCAACGCCAGCAACACCCTGCGCCTCGGCACGACGCTCGATCTGACGCTCAGCGGCAACTGGCAGCATGAGAAATTGGCGTCGCGCGACATCTACAATGCGGCGAACTTCCAGGGCTGGCGGCAATTCCCGCGCGCCGGGCGGCGTGAGGAGTTCCTGGTCCGGCTGGACGGGGAGTGGCGGCCCGCGAGCTTCCTGAAGCTGAACGCCGGGCTGAGCTATGCCGGATATTGGGCGGTGGACGATTTCGCGCGCGACCAGATCGCCAAGGGGAATCCGAACCTGAAATCTGTCCTCTACAAAGGCTACGAGTCGTCGTTCAAAGTCCGGGGCATTGGGGAGGCGTTCTTCCGGCGATACTACACGCAGAGCTTGTTTGCAGACTTCCCTGCTGCGGAGGTTGAAGAATTTATCGCGAGGGCTCTGCCGAAATATCTGGCAAACCCTTATTCGATCACGTTCAATCAAGCTGGCCCGGTCTGGGCACCCGACGCGCAGGGGCGTTACAATCGGACAGACAATCCCTGCCTGAACGGGACAATGAACAGCATACCGGGCGCTACGACCTGTAATCTCATCGGTATTACAACGACCGTTCCGATCGCGGCGCCGCGTCGTTCGGCCCACAACTGGGCGCCGAGCCTTTCGGCCACCGTCTATGCCGACGATCATACCCGCGCCTATGCCCGCTATATCGAGACGTGGCGCTTTCC
>CAJYRU010000133.1 GCA_913777295.1 uncultured Sphingomonas sp.
CGAAGGGTCGCTTGTGGATGTTGATCGTGCGGTGATCGCCGAAATGCGTGTCGGCGGTGAAGAAGACGGTCATGTCCAATAGAGAATACGCGCCGCCGGTAGCAGCGCCGCGATCCTTTCCTCGAAAAACAGGCGAAGTGATCGCATCGTCGGCGCATCATAGACCTGCTTTTCAGTCCCGAACTTAGTGCGCTTTGTCGTCCGGTTGTCCGCCCCCATGTCGAACGCGGAGCCGGGATACCAGCTCTCCAACACCGCCTTCGATCCGGGCGTAAAGCGATGCGTGATGAGTTCGATCGTCAGGTCGACACCTGCGATGCCGGCCAGCGCCGCCGCTGCATCGGCAAGCAGAGCACCATAGGCCTCGCGCCAGCCCTCAGCCGCGATGATCGGCGCGATCGTCAGGCCGATCGGATAGCCCGCGCGCGCCATGTCGGCCAGGGCGGCGAGCCGGGCGGCGACCGGCGCCGTGCCCCCCTCGAACCGGGCGTACATCGCCGGATTGATCGAGGCGCGCATCCGCGTGCGCTTCTGGTGGTCGAGGCCAAGCAGCGGCCCGACGTCGGCGAACTTCGTCGTGAAGCGCAGCTGCGCCGCCGCGTCCCAGCGGCCGAACCAGCTGATCGCGGCCGACAGCGATCCCGTGATCGCCTCCAGCCCCAGCGGATCGGTATAGCACGATGCCTCGAACGTCGTGCCTTCGTGGGCGCGCGCTTGGCTGCGCGAGGTGATGCTGCCCTGCCCCAGATACGCCGGCAGCCCGTCGAGGATTTCTTCGAGATTGGCGTGGACGCGGGTAATTGGCGGCCCCTTTCAACGATCCCGCCAGATAGCAATAGCTGCAATGCGCCGGGCATCCCTCGGCCAGGTCGACCCGCCAGTCGGCGCTGGGCGCGATCGGCTGCAACCTCCGCTTCGAGGGCGGCGCAACCACCACCGCGAGCGTCGACTTCGCCGCCGCAAAGGCGCGTCGCGGATCGTCGGGCAGCCCCAGTGCGAGGCGATCGCCGGGAAGCGCCACGACTTCGACACCCTGCGCTTCAGCACGCGCGACGATCCCTCGGCCGTGCGCGAAGCCCAGCGCCGAACGCGTCACCAGCAACCGACGCGGGCGCCATCCTGCCACCGGTCTGGCCGTCGTCGGTGCTGTCGATATCGTCGCCATGGCCAAGCCAACAAACGGCACGCCGCGACGGTCCGATCGATCGACATGGTGGACACCGCAGCGGCCACGTACGGCGTAAGGGCGTGACGGCACGCGACGAACTGGCTCTAACCGTGCGTGTCAGGGCAACGATACTTCCGGCTCCATGCGCGATGGCCTAACGACCCAGTTGCAGTCATTCAGGACCCCTTCCCGTTTCCCAACTTCAGACACTCATTCATTTGAACATCTGATCGCTTCGGCTAGCCTGACCCGGTCGCGCCTACCGGGATTGTGGAGGCGCGCGTAGGTATGCAAGGTGTTGCGGTGAAGTCCTTCAGCCCGCCCATTCGCGACGGTCAGGTCGCGGCCGACGGCTACGTCAAGGTCAAGCTCGCGCACGGACGCGGCCTTAGCCTCATGCTGGTGGACCGCGTCTTCTTGGAGGCGGGCGGCGCGTGGACGTTCTTCGAGCCGGTGATGTTCGGCGCGTGCCGGCTGGCCTTCCTCGACGACACGGCTATGGTGCAGGTCGACGTAGATACCGAGCGCGCTGGCAAGCTCTTCATCTCGTTCCTTGACACGGACTTAGCGGCGCACCTGCCCGATGGGTCGCATGTATACCGATGCCGGATTGCGGCCGAGGCCGGGCTTGACGCGAAAGGTAGCGGCGAGGCGCGCCGCCGGATCGACGGCGGCTTCGACCTCCGCCTCTTCCACCACACCGCCCCCGCCACGCTGCCGCTGATCGAGGCGAGCAGCCACATCCGAGGCTCCGCCTGGAACCTGCAGGGCAACAAGGCGCTCGCTAACGTCACTTACGCCTACCTCACCAATCGCCCTGCGATCACGGGCGACGAGGACTTGAGGGCCATCGCAATGGCGACTGACCGGCGATTCGGACTCCTTCTCGACGGCCGTGACCCGCCCGACGGTGTCGTGATCATCGAGGTGACCCGTAGCGCCACGAGTGACCGGTCCGCGACGCTCGCGCTCTGGGTGCCCGACCACATCGTCGCCTCCGCGCACCTCCTGCGCCACGACCAGGCAGCTGCCATCGCCATATTCTACGAGGCCGTGCTGCCGGCCGTATTCAGGGTCGGGCTGCAGCCCGGAGCGGTCCTCGACTACTCCGCCGGCGTGGCGTGCCCGGACGCGTCAGCCCTAAAGGCCTTCGACTACGTTATCGTAGGTGATGCGCGGACCGAGGCGGGCATCGTTGCTCCGTATGACGAGGAGAACACCTCTTCGATCTGCAAGGTTGAGCGAGTCGAGGACCGCGACTTCGCGAGCTTCTGGCGTGATCACGCCAACACCGACCGGTTTACCGGCCTCGATGTGGAACGGCAGGCCTTCGCCGGCTCTGCGTGATCTCGGGGCATCATCGGCTGTGAGGCATTCGGATCAACTGAGTCGCGCGGCTATGACATCGTCGCCGTTTCCGCGAATCTTTACGGGAACAGGTTAAACCTTATCGAGCCCGCCGTCGTGCTGTAATCCTAAGGATTGCCTATGCTCGACATGAGTGAACGACCAAATAAGGCACGCGAACCAAACGGCTCGATTGACCCCATCTCGGCCGTTCGAGCCGACTGTTCCGCTTTCCGAAACCGGTCGTCCGTTCATGCCCGTTGTCGCGGCGTTGAGGCATCAAGCCCGCCACTTGGATCGGCTTAGATGGGATAAGGCCAGCTTCCTGACACTCAACAGAAACAACGGATCGCCAGATTCACGGTCGTGAGGTCGACGAGTTCCAGAACGAGGTTGCCCGCATGATTCGATGCTGATTCGATCGGTTCCGCTTCTTGCTTTGGCGGTGCTGCGGACGATGTCCATCGCGGGCGTCGGCAACAACCCTTACGAAGTTCGTAAAACCAATGGTCGACATGGAGAACCTGCCCTGTAATCTAGTGGTCGTCGGACAGGCGCGGACTTAGGGGTTTACCTTAAAGCGTCGTGATTAGGGCCGGCGGCGGGATGGGCGATGCGGCAACGCGACACGATTCACTTCTTCGACCCAGACGCAGGCGATGATCCGCGCTCGTTCTTCCACGTTCGCCGCCAAATGCCGGTGGGGCAAGGCGGTTTCCATGTCGGCGGCCTGCGCTTCCTGACCGAACATCCTTGGGTACAGCTGCCGGGGCATCGGGCGGCGCGTTTCACCGATGCCGAGATCCTCTATGTGTACGACTGCGGGTCCGAGCCGAAGAAGCACATCTACCGCGAGATCGGCAACCTGCTCGATAGCCGGCCGGACCGGCAGCTGGACATACTTGTGCTTTCGCATTTCGACCGTGACCACATCTGCGGAACGCCACGTCTACTTCGGGCATCGGACGGGTTCAGCGTCAACACGATCATCCTTCCCTTCGTCGACATGGACGAGCGGATCGTCGCGCTCGCGAGGGCGACGGCATCGACCGAGAGGTTCGGCGGCCAGATCGACACTTTCTTCGTCGACATGGTCTTTGAGCCAACCGCAACGCTCGCGGCGTTTGGGCCCCGGCGGATCATCTTTGTACGAGGCGACGGCGGCGAAGGAGAGCGCGGTCCAGGCACCGCGCCCCGCCCGGACGGAGGCTCCGATCCCAAGGCAGCTCGTGACCCAGATGGCCCGATCCGTGTCGACCTAAAGCCCGCCTACCCCGACGATCCGCAGCGGCCACTCGAGCTTGCGACCATCGGCTTCGAGAACGGCAGCGAGGTGCTCGAAGTCCGCCACGCTGCGGCGGTCATCCACGATTCTACCTGGTCCCTACTGTGGAAGCTCGTGCCCTGGGTGCGCCCAGCCGATCCCGCAGCGATCGCCACCTTCCGCGCTGGCGTAGAGACGATTTTCAACTGGAAGAGAGGGACGTTCGACACTCACATTACCGAGGCCAACGTGCGCAAACAGATGGTGACCACGAAGCGGACCAAGCTCGCCCAATTGTATCGAACCGCGTTCGGCGACAAGAACCTAACATCGCTGTGCCTCTACTCGGGACTGGTCACCCCGGCCAACTTCGACGCGATGGCGTTCGAACCGATGATGGAAGCGCACAACCTCACCAAAATCGGCTGGCTAGGCACGGGAGACACCCGTCTTATCGAACCAGGCGAGCGGGCCGCGTTCGGAAAAGGCTATGGCGCTGACGTCAACCACACGTCGACCTTCGTCTTTCCGCATCACGGGTCAATCAACAACAGCGACGCCGACCACTTGGTAAGCGACGCCGACCATTGGGTAGCAGCTGCCGACCCAATCCATGATTGGGAGCATCCGCATTGGTCGCTTGAGGCTGCCGTCAGCACGATGAAGCGTACCTTTCACCGCGTCCGCTCGCCCGAAGCGACAGGATTTGATGAGACGTTTCTGGTGAGCCCGAAGGTCTGACCGCGAGCGGCCATGGCGATCGATTGCATAAGGCGGTTCGGCGGACCGCACCATCTTCTATATGCGTAAGATTTCCTCGTCCTATCCAATTGCCGGCCCGCCAACGTCGACGAACTCTACGTCGGTCAACCTAGGGGGTGGGATCTCTGGCATAAATGGGGTGAAGTCGTTCATCGCATGGTACGCCTGCGATAGCTGACTGATATCTACTCCAAGATCTCGCAGCGTTAGCAACATCAGAGCTGCTGTCACGGCTCGGGTCTCCATATAGAATGCTTGGACACCGTCATCGCTCATGAGTGGAGCAGAATGAAACATTGTTGCACGGCGCTTGGCAATCCGACTTGCTAGTTTGGCGTCGAATTTAAATCCAGCTGCGTTGAGTTCATTTAAAGCGCGACCTATTAGAGTGGGGAGCGATGGTGACTTCCGGTTCTTGACCTCCAGATGTTTCTTCGAGAACTCGATTATATCGGGATCATCGGAAGCATCAACGTATGCGAAGAAGTCAGCCTCTAATTGCACATAGCTTCGTTCGGGAGGAAGCTGATATTTCGCCTTCACGTACTCCTCGAATATCGGCATCACTGCGGCGAACTTGTCATTAAGCGTTCCGCCAAACCACCTGCCGAGTTGAACGGCGTATATCCTGTTCACGATGTCCGACGGGTTGGCGGCGTAGGCGGCAACGACCTGCTCCAGCCCCGCTCCATCGCGACCGCGAACGTGAATGCAGTTAAACGGGTGCGGCAGTTTGTCGGGCCTGAAATGGACGCCACCGAGGTCCAGTTCGGCCTCACGCACCTGCAGCGCGTCGTCTTCCGCACGCGCAGGCCACCATAGGTGGAATGTTGGTGGCTCAGGCCTGAAGCCGACAAGAAAGCCGAAAACTAGTTCTAGGCCGAGACTGAGGTCCATCGCCTCGCTGAGCGATAGCAGGCGATTAAACGTGATTCGCAAGACGCTGAGTGCGCGAATGTGGCTGGAAGCATGATCGCTTGCCACATGGGCACGCCTGGTCGCGTCTAAGTCACCTAAGCCATGAATGGCTACCTTCTCAGTCCTCGGCTCGCTGACCTCGATCGATCTCGTCCGGTACTCAGCATTCTGCGTCTCTGAGAAGGGGCGTCCACCGTACCAAGCCGAGAACGACGTAGATTCGAAGCCAACGCCCGAGAATAGCGGCTCGTGCTCATCGATTACTGCCCTACCGGTAAGCAGAGCCTGAAAAGAGCCTTCCAGCCTTGTCCGCAGCCAAGGGTGCTTGATCCCGACCTTGCCAGGATCAACTGTCGTAACGATTGGACGCACTAGGGTTGCTGGCCGCTGATGATCGAGTAGCGCCGTGACCGGTTTGGCTCCGTCGAAAACGCCTTGCCCGTACAGGCTCGTGCTATCGACGCTGCGGACGGCTTCGAAGCGCCATCGCCGCATGCCATCTGAATCCGACCAGACCCGGCCGGTCCAAGAGGCGTCGTCGCCTTCCTCAGGAACGTAGATCCAGACTCCGGTGCTCAAGCGTCGCGTTCCCCTGTCCGCCGATTACCACAATCAGGCACTTTCTTCAGTGATGGTCAACCCAAATGGCGGCGCTTAGGGCACCTATCAGTCGGACAACTGAACCGCGCCGGGTTTGCCGGAGGCCATGGGTTGTGAGTCACGCTGCCATATCGATGTTGTCCGCGGCAGCATAATATTGCTCTTCGGCTTCAGCAGGCGGGATGTTGCCGATGGGCTCCAGCAG
>CAJYRU010000134.1 GCA_913777295.1 uncultured Sphingomonas sp.
CTGAAGAGGCACCGATGGCAGGCCATAGCAAATTCAAGAACATCATGCACCGCAAGGGTGCGCAGGATAAGAAGCGGTCAGGCATGTTTTCGAAGCTCAGCCGCGAAATCACCGTCGCGGCAAAGATGGGCCTGCCCGATCCCGACATGAACCCGCGCCTGCGCGCGGCGATCAACGCCGCCAAGGCGCAGTCGATGCCCAAGGACAATATCCAGCGCGCGGTCGACAAGGCGTCGAAGGGCGACATGGAGAATTATGAGGAAATCCGCTACGAAGGCTTCGGCCCGGCGGGAGTTTCGCTCATCATCGAGGCGCTGTCCGACAACCGCAACCGCACCGCGACCAATGTCCGCACCGCCGTGTCGAAGAATGGCGGCAACCTCGGCACCGCAGGTTCCGTCAGCCACGGGTTCGACCGGGTCGGCCTTATCAACTATCCGGCCAAGGCCGGTGACGCCGAAAAGGTGTTCGAAGCGGCATTGGAAGCCGGTGCCGAGGACGTGACGTCGAGCGAGGATGGCCACGAGATCTGGACCGCGCAGGGTGACCTGCACGAAGTCGCCAAGGCACTGGAGCCGGTGCTGGGCGAGGCGGAAGGCGCAAAGCTCGCGTGGCGGCCGCAGACGATGGTGGCGGTCGGGGAAGACGACGCCGCAACGCTGTTCAAGCTGCTCGACGCGCTGGACGATGACGACGACGTGCAGACCGTGTGGGGCAATTACGAAGTGTCCGACGAGGTCATGGAGAAGCTGGGTTGACGAACCCGGTCCTCCCCGCTCCGCGGGGAGGGGGACCAGCGAAGCTGGTGGAGGGGGGCTTCCGCAAGCGTTGCGTTGCGTGGCCAACCCCCTCTACCACCGCCTCGCGGCGGTCCCCCCCCCCGCAGGCGGGGAGGAGCGTTTCATGTTGATCCTCGGCCTCGACCCCGGCCTCGGTACGACCGGCTGGGGGATGATCCGCGCCGACGGCAACCGCCTGTCCCATGTCGCCAACGGCCAGATTCGCACCGACCCGTCGATGCAGCTCCCCCGCCGCCTGGCGCTGCTGTTCGGTGCGCTGGGCGAAGTGATCCGTACCGAACGCCCCGACGGCGCCGCGGTCGAGGAGGTGCTGGGCAACAGCAACGCACAATCGACCTTGAAGCTGGGGCAGGCGCGTGGCGTCGTGCTGCTGTCGGCCTCGACCGCCGGCCTTGCGATCGGCGAATATCACCCGAGCATCGTCAAGAAGGCGGTGGTCGGCACCGGCGGTGCGGACAAGAAGCAGATTCAGGCAATGGTTGGGCACCTGCTGCCCGGTGTGAAGCTGTCCGGGCCGGACGCGGCCGATGCACTGGCGGTGGCGATCACCCATGCGCACCACCTTGCCAGCGCCCACGCACGGGCGCGGCGGTCGACGGGAATTGGGGCTTGACCGCGGCCCACCGTCATCCCTTGCGTACCCCGGCGAAGGCCGGGGTCCAGTCGGGTGTCATCGAAAATTTCGTGAACGGTCCGCCACTGGACCCCGGCCTTCGCCGGGGTACGTCGTGTGCGTGGATCGGTCTTTCCAAGCAAACGAGCCACCCATGATCGCCCATCTCAAAGGCACGCTGTCCGTCTCCGGCATCGACCATGCCGTTATCGATGTGAACGGCGTCGGCTATCTCGTCGGTGCGTCGTCGCGGACGCTGCAGGCGCTGGGGCCGGTCGGTGGCAGCGTCACCATCCATACCGAGATGCTGGTCGCCGAGGATTTCATCCGCCTCGTCGGCTTCGCCAGCGCCGACGAGCGCGACTGGTTCCGCCTGCTGACCGGGGTGCAGGGGGTGGGCGCGCGCGTCGCGCTCGGTATCCTCTCCACCCTGTCGCCCGAAGAAGTCCGCACCGCGATCGCGCGCGGGGACAAGGCGAGCATCGCCCGCGCCAACGGTGTCGGCCCGAAACTCGCCCAGCGTATCGCAATGGAATTGAAGGACAAGGTCGGCGGTATTGCGATCGGCCCTGGCGCGGTCGCACCGGCGGCGGGCGGCGACGGGGTAGAGGGCGACGCGGTGTCGGCATTGCTGAACCTCGGCTTCAAGCCGGCCGAAGCGGCGACCGCGGTCGGCAAGGCAGCGGAGGAACTGGGTGCCGGCGCCAGTCTCGACGCGCTGGTCCGCCTCGCGCTGCGCAAGGCATCGCGGACATAAAGCTCCTCCCCGGCACGGGGAGGGGGACCGTCCGCGCAGCGGATGGTGGAGGGGGGTAGCCAATCCACGCGAGGGTTCCGTATGCCGACAGCCCCCTCCACCAGCTTCGCTGGTCCCCCTCCCCGTGCCGGGGAGGACTTTGACCCGCTCGACGCGAACAGCTAGGGAACGCGGGTGACCGACGACCGTATCACCACTCCGATCCGCCGCCCCGATGACGTCGATGCCGCGCTGCGTCCCAAGGCGCTTGACGAATTTATCGGGCAGCAGGCGGCGCGCGAGAATCTGCGTGTGTTCATCGACGCCGCGCGCGGGCGGGGCGACGTCCTTGACCATGTGCTGTTTTTCGGCCCGCCAGGTCTCGGTAAGACCACGCTGGCGCAGATCGTCGCACGCGAAATGGGGGTGGGCTTTCGTGCCACCTCTGGCCCGGTCATCGCAAAGTCGGGCGACCTCGCCGCGCTGCTGACCAATCTGGAGGACGGCGACGTCCTGTTCATCGACGAAATCCACCGCCTTAATCCGGCGGTCGAGGAAGTGCTGTACCCGGCGATGGAGGACCGCGCGCTCGACCTGATGATCGGGGAGGGGCCGTCGGCGCGCAGCGTGCGGATCGACCTGCCGCGCTTCACGCTGGTCGGGGCGACTACGCGGCAGGGGTTGCTCACCACCCCCTTGCGCGACCGCTTCGGCATTCCGGTCCGCCTGCAATTCTATACCGTTGACGAACTGACCCGCGTCGTGACCCGCGCCGCCGGGTTGCTGGGCCTCGGCATCGCGAAGGATGGTGCGACCGAGGTGGCTCGCCGCGCGCGAGGCACGCCGCGTATCGCCGGGCGGCTGCTGCGGCGGGTGCGCGACTTTGCGAACGTCGCGGGGGTCGAGATCGTCGACGCCCGCACCGCCGACGCCGCGCTCAACCGGCTGGAGGTCGACGCCAAGGGGCTGGATTCGATGGACCGCCGCTACCTGACCATGATCGCCGATGTCTATCGCGGCGGGCCGGTGGGCGTGGAGACGCTGGCGGCGGGCCTCAGCGAACCGCGCGACACGATCGAGGAGGTGATCGAGCCGTATCTGATCCAGATCGGCATGATCGCCCGCACCGCGCGCGGCCGCTGCCTGAATGCCGGCGGGTGGAAGCATCTGGGGTTCGAACCGCCCGCGGGCGTGCAGGATGGGTTGTTCGATTAAGGAGTGGCGATGAAGAAGACTTTGCTGACGTCCGCCGCGCTGGGCTTAATGACCGCACCCGTCGCCGCTGCGGGGAAGCCCCTCACGATCGACGTGACGATGACAGGCGATGCTGCCGCCCATGTTGCGATCGAAGGCGCGCAGTTCGTGTTGCCCGACGAACAGGGGCAAATGTCGGCAGCGTTGCAGGCGTTGCCGGACAAGAACCGGCCTGTCACCATCGCCGTGCTTGGGAAGGTTGCGGCCCCATACCGGGTGATCGGCGGTATCCTGTATCTGACCCAGTCGGCGGGGTTCACCCAGGTTACGGTTCTGAACGAACCGCCGGCCGATTGACCGGACGGACTAGCCCGTCACCTCTTCCCCCATCCGCCGCCAATGGTTAAAGCCATGGCCATGACCGACCCCGACCAGCCGGCCGGCGGCCGCTTTGTCGGCGGCACGCATCGCTTTCCCGTCCGGATCTATTTCGAGGACACCGACCTGTCGGGTGTCGTCTATCACGCAAACTATCTGCGCTATTTCGAACGCGCGCGCAGCGATATGCTAATGATCGCCGGGATCGACCAGCGCGCCGCGCATGAAGCGGGCGAGGGGGCCTATGCCGTGCGGTCGATGCAGCTCGACTGGCGCGCGCCCGCACGGTTGAAAGATGCGCTGGTCGTGGTCAGCACCGTCGCGCGCGTGCGGGCGGCGGCGGTCGACATTCAGCAATCAGTCATCCGCGACGATCTTCTACTGGCGTCGGCACGGGTGGAGGTCGCGTTCGTGGCCCCGAACGGGCGGCCGCGTCGCCAGCCGGCGGCATGGATTGAAACCTTCGCCGCGCTGGTCGCAACCGATAAAGGGGCATGATGGACGTTTTCGTGAACACCGACGCCGCGACCATGTCGCCGGTCGCGCTCTTCTTGGCAGCAGACTGGGTGGTGAAGGCGGTGATGCTGGGGCTGCTGGCCGCCAGCGTCTGGACCTGGGCGATCATCGTCGGCTTTCTGATGCGTGCGCGGAAGGTCCGCCGCGACATCGACCGGTTCGAGGTCGAGTTCGAACAGGCCGAGGACATCGACGCGTTCCACCGCCTGCAGGGATCGCGCGACACCGCCATCGCCCGCGTATTCTCGTCGGGCGTGCGCGAATGGCGCCGATCGACCGCGTCGAAGCAGATCGACCGCGACGGCACGCGCGAACGCCTCGCCACCGCCATGGCGTCGAGCGTGGCGGATGAAAGCGAGACGCTGGCCGACCGGCTCAACATCCTCGCAACGGTCGGATCGGTCGCACCGTTCGTCGGCCTGTTCGGCACGGTATGGGGCATCATGCGGTCGTTCACCTCGATCGCGTCGGAACAGAATACCTCCCTGGCCGTCGTCGCGCCGGGCATCGCCGAGGCACTGTTCGCGACCGCCATCGGCCTGTTCGCCGCGATCCCGGCGGTCATTGCGTACAACCGCTTCAGCCACCGCGTGAACCGGATCGAGGCGCGGTTGAACCGCTTCGCCGACGCGTTCCACGCCACGCTCTCGCGCCAGCTCGAAGGCGTCTGAGCGATGGGGATCAACCTGCCGTCAGCAAAGGGAAAAGGGCGTCGCGCGCCGATGGCGGAGATTAACGTCACGCCGCTGGTCGACGTGATGCTGGTGCTGCTCATCATCTTCATGGTGACCGCCCCGCTGATGACCGCCGGCGTACCGGTGAACCTGCCCGACAGCCGGGCCAAGGCGGTTGAGCAGACGCAGCAGCCGGTCACGCTGTCGATGGATGCGGAGGGACGGACTTATCTCGACGATGTCGAGGTGTCGTCCGACAACCTGCCCGGCGAACTGGAAAAGATCGCGGCGGCGGGTGCCGGGGCGACCGAGCCGCGGCAAGTGATGCTGCGCGCCGACCGCAGCCTCGATTACGGCCGGGTCAATGCCGTGCTGGGCGAACTGAACCGCGCCGGCCTCAACCGCGTGTCGCTGATCAGCGTGGCGCAGTAAGTCCATGCAGAAGGCGGAGAAGATCGGGCTTGGCGTAGCGGTCGCGGGACATGTCGTCCTGTTCGGCCTGCTGTCGGTCGGGTTTCTCGCCACGCCGAACCCCAAGAAGCTGATTACCCAGCCGATGGACGTCAGCTTCGCCGAAGAGGTCGCTGCCGAACAGAGCGCGCCCGAACAGACCGATGCACCGGCGATCAGCCAGGCCCCGGAAACCGGCGCGCCCGAGGAAGCCGCGCCCAGCGAACCGGTGAGCGAGCCGGAGCCGGCGCCGGAACCCGAACCCGCGCCGCCGGCCCCCGCGCCCAAGCCGCGGCCGGCACCGCGCCCGGAACCCAAGCCTGCGCCGAAGCTTGTCCCGGCACCCAAGCCCGTGCCGAAACCGGTGCCCAAGCCCGCCCCCAAACCGGCGCCCGCACCCGAGCCGAAGCCCGCCCCGGCGCGGCAACCCGCACGACCGGCACCTGCAAGGACAGCACCTGCACGGCCGACCGCGGTCGCCAAGGCACCGCCCAAGGCTGCTGCGGCCAAGCCTTCCGCCGCGCCTGCGAAACCGACGGCGAAGCCTGCTGCGACACGCGGGCAGGGGGACAATGCCCAGGCGACGGCGCAACGTCCGCGGGGTGGCCGGCTGGGCAATGATTTCCTCAAGGGCATCGCCGACACGCCGGCACCGGGCAAGGCCCCGGCCCCACGCGGCACGGCGGTCAGCGCGCAGTCGGTCGCGGGCCTTGCCAGCGCGATCCAGCGGCAGGTGCAGCCTTGCGCGAACAAGATTCCGAATCCCGGCCCCGGCGCGAACCAGATCCGTTCGCGCATCCGCTTGCAGATGCGCTCGGACGGCACCTTCGCGGCCAAGCCCGAATTGCGCGGACAGACGGGGATCGACGACGAAAACCGTCGCTACGCGCAACGCGTGTCCGAACTGGCGATCGCGGCGTTGACGCAGTGTGCGCCGTACGAACTGCCCGCCGACCTGTATGAGGGCGGGTGGAAGGACATCATCATCAACTACAAGCTGCCCGGCTGACCGGAGGG
>CAJYRU010000135.1 GCA_913777295.1 uncultured Sphingomonas sp.
CGGTTGATCGCCTCCAACGGGCCGCTGCTGGCCATGATCGGCCTGTCGGATGATGGCCTGATGGGTATCCGTACCTTTGCAGGCATGATGGCGCACGGCGCGCACTGGACGTCGGAGGAGGGCGACACGCTCGACTGGCTGCCCTGCGGCGCGGCGGATGTGGTCGCCCAGCACCGGCGGCCCGACGGCCGGTTCGTCGAGGTCCGGCGATCGCCCATGGCCGATGGCGGCATGGTGATGAGCTTCGAGGACATTACCGAACGTCTCGCCGCCGATGCCGCGCTGCGCGACGCCTATGACACGCTGGAGCGACGGGTGCGCGAGCGGACCGGCGACCTTGTCGCGCTCAACGCCGAGCTGCGCCACGAGGTCGCCGAGCGCCAGTCGGCCGAGGCCGCGCTGCGCGAGGCGAAGACGGCGGCCGAGGACGCCAATCTGTCGAAGACGCGCTTCCTGGCGGCGGCGAGCCATGACCTGCTCCAGCCGCTGAACGCCGCGCGACTGTTCGTGTCGGCGGCGGCGGATCGTCGGCTGGCACCCGCGACGCGCATCCTGGTGCGGCAGACCGCCTCCGCGCTCGACTCGGTCGAGGACCTGCTGGAGGCGCTGCTTGAAATCTCGAAGCTGGATGCCGGGGCGATCGTGCCGCAACCGGCGGACGTGCCGCTGGCCGACCTGCTGCGCGCGATGCTGGCCGAATTTGCGCCCGTCGCGCGGGCGCGCGGACTGGGACTCGATATCGCGCTGCCCGATTTCTGGGTGCGCACCGACATCCGGCTGGCGCGGCGCATCCTGCAGAACCTCCTCTCCAACGCACTGCGCTATACCGATCGCGGGCGGGTCGACATCCGGTGCGAGGCGGTCGGCGACGGCGTGCGCATTGCCGTGCGCGACACGGGCGAGGGTATCGCGCCCGAGCATCAGCAATGTATCTTCGAGGAATTTCGCCGCCTGCGCGAAGGCTGTCGCGACCGCGGCATGGGTCTGGGCCTCGCCATCGTCGAGCGGGCGGCGCGGATGCTGGACACGGCGGTCGAGCTGGAATCGACGCCGGGGAAGGGGTCGACCTTCTCGATCACCCTGCCGCTGGCCGAAGCGCGCGAGCCCAACCCCGCGCCACGGGTCGAGATGCGATCGCGCCGTGCGGCGGACCGGGCGGTTCTGGTGATCGACAATGAAGCGGTGATCCTGGAGGGCATGTCGGCGATGCTGTCGGGCTGGGGCTACCGCGTCGCCATCGCGCGCAGCACGCAGGAGGCACTGGCCGTCGTCGCGTCGGGGTTCACACCCCATATCGTTGTCGCCGACTATCATCTCGACGCGGCGGAAACCGGCAACGCGGCTGTGCTGGCGTTGCGTGCGCGGACGGGTGTCGACCTGCCGGCCGTGATCGTCACCGCCGACCGCACGCCCGAGCTGCGCGCGCACCTGACCGCCGAGGGCTTTGCCTGTCTGACCAAGCCGCTGAAGCCCGCGCATCTGCGCGCGCTGCTCAGCCCGTCGATGGGGTGATGGGCGCCGCTAGCCGTTCGGCGCGGGGGGCAGGAAACCGATCTTGCCCGCCGCGACGGCGGCCTGGGTGCGGCTGACCACTCCCAGCTTGCCAAGCACGGCCGAGACATGCGCCTTGACCGTGGTCATCGAGATGTTCAGCTCATAGGCGATCTGCTTGTTCAGCTTGCCCGCTACGATCTGTCCCAAGACCACCCGTTGCTGCGGGCTCAATTGCTCGACCCGTGCCCAGATCCCGCGAATCTCCTCGCTCTCGCTGGACTGGTCGAAATCGTCGGGCACATAGATTTCGCCCGCCAGTACCGTGGACAGCGCATCCGCAATCCCCTCCCGCCGGAGTGATTTCGGGATGAAGCCCGCCGCGCCGGCCGCCAGCACGGCGCTGACCAGCGTACGGTCGGCCCCGGCCGAGATCATCACGACCGGCAAGGCCGGAAACCGCCTGCGCAACCGTTCCAGCCCCGCCGTTCCGCCGGTACCCGGCATGTTCACGTCGACCAGTACCAGATCATAGTCGCAGTCGGCATCCAGCAGCGCGATCGTTTCCTCCAACGAGCCCGCCTCGACGATCTGCGCACGGGCGAACCGCACGGCGATCACGGTGCGCAGTCCGTCGCGCACCAGCGGATGGTCGTCCGCGATCAGGATTCGGTCTGGTTCCACATTCGTCACGCCATCATCCATCGATCAGCATGGCCGGGACACACAGCATAGCGGATCGCGAAGGATATGCAGCTGGTACTTTCGGCCCCGTGGGCGGCGGGGCCGGCATTGCGCGGCGTCGGGTCAGCCTGCCAGGCGGAGGTGCGACGCGTGGCCCGACGCGTCCGCCCGGCGGGACGATGCGTCCTGGACCAGGCGGAAGCGGGAGATCAGCTGTCCCAATTCCTCGGCCTGTTCGGCGAGGCTGCGGGCTGCGGCATTGCTCTCTTCGACCATCGCCGCATTCTGCTGTGTCGTGCCGTCCATTTCGCCGATCGCGATATTGATCTGGGAAATGCCCTGCGACTGTTGTTCGGCCGATTCCGCGATCTGGCTGGCGAGGCGGCTGATGTCGACGATCGCGGTGACGACCTGATCGAGCAGCTCGCGCATTTCGCCGACCGCGGCGACGCCGGTCGAGATTTGCGAGACACTGGCGTTGATCCGCGACTTGACGTCGCCGGCCGCGTCGGCGGACCGTTGCGCGAGGGCGCGGACTTCGGATGCGACCACCGCGAACCCCTTGCCCGCATCGCCGGCACGTGCCGCCTCGACCCCGGCGTTCAGCGCCAGCAGGTTCGTCTGGAACGCGATCCCGTCGATGACCGAGATTATCTCGGCGATTTCGCCCGACGAGCGTTCGATGCCGTTGATCGCACGCACGGCGCGGCCCACGACTTCCTCGCTGATGCTGACATTGGTCTTTGCGGTATCGACCACGCGGCTGGCCTCGCGCGCGGCCGATGCCGTGCGGCGGATCTGGTCGGTGATCTCGTGCATCGCCGCCGCGGTTTCCTCCAGGCCGGCCGCCTGCTGCTCGGTCCGGCGGGACAGGTCGTCCGACGCATTGCGGATCTCGCCCGATCCGGTGCGGACTTCGATGGCGTTGCGGGAAACGGACGTCAGCACCGACGACAGTTTCTCCAGCGCATCGTTGAAGTCGCTGCGGATACGGTCATACTGGCCGGTGAACGGTTCGACGATCCGGATGGTCAGGTCGCCCGCCGCCACGCGCTGCAGCCGATCGCCCAGCGTCGCGACGACGAACTGCTGATCCTGTTCGGACCGGCGCTGCTCGACCGCGTTGGTCCGGAACACCGTCACCGCATTGGCCATGCGATCGATCTCGACCGACTGGATCGGGCGACGCGCGGGTTCGTCGAGATTGCCTTCGGCCAGCGCCGCCATCTCCTGCGACAGGGCGTCGAGAGGTTCGCCGATGATCTTCGTGGCGCTGCGCCGCAGGACGACGATCAGGCCGCCGATGATCGCGATGGCGGCGATCAGCAGCATCAGCTCGGCCTGGCGCGCATCGGCCATGACCGCGCTCATCGGCAGGATGACCCGTACGCGCCAGCCGCTGTCGATGCCGTTGAGCAGGACCGGCTCCTCGATCCGCAGCACCGACCCCGCCGTCGGATCGTCGACGATCGACGTCGTCGCGCCGGTATCGGTCGCGGTCTTGCCCAGCATCGTCGTGTCGCGGTGGTAGAGG
The DNA here is from genome assembly GCA_913777295.1 of uncultured Sphingomonas sp. Classification (GTDB taxonomy): domain Bacteria; phylum Pseudomonadota; class Alphaproteobacteria; order Sphingomonadales; family Sphingomonadaceae; genus Sphingomonas. The sequence continues at coordinate 3,710 of CAJYRU010000135.1, forward strand.
TAGGCGCCCTTGCCGGTCATGACCTCGACCCACCCCTTGTACGGCACGCGCATCGCGCCGATCCGGCGTTGCAGGTCCGCCAGCGCGATGTCGGCGCAGACCGCGCCGATCACCTTGCCGTTTTCCACTACCGGTTCGGTGATGGTGGTCATCAGCACGTCCTTGCCGTCGACCGCGTAGTGATAGGGCTCGATCAGCACCGCCTTGCCCGACCGGCGCGCCAGCAGATAGTAATCGCCGGCGCCTTCCTTGGTATAGTCGGTCAGCGGCGACAGGGTGACCCCGCCCTGCGAGCGGTGCCAATAGGGGATGAAGCGGCCGGTCGAATCATGCCCCGGCGCATTCGCATAGGCTTCGTCCCGCCCGTCGAAGGCGTTCGGTTCCCAGATCGTCGAGAGCGCAAACAGCTGCGGATGCGCGGCCAGCGTCGACTTCAACAGGCGATTGGCGGCATCGCGGTCGGTATTGCCCTCGCGCCGAAGACCCTGGAGCATGTCGCGCGTCGCCTCGACATTGCCGATCGGACGTTCGAACTGGTTCTGCACCGCCGACGCAATCTGTCGTGCCACGATCTCCCCGGTTTCCGTGGCGCGTCGCTTGGCCGAAATGTCGAGCAGCAGGCCCGTGGCGGCCGACCCGCATCCGACGAACAGCGCGACGGCGATGGCGCCCCGCTTGCTGATCATCGTCGCCAGAGTCCGCATCTTGTTCTGATTGGTCAGCATTCGTCCGCCCCGTCTTCCAACGATCCGGGGTAGGCCCAAGCGATTGCGCAAACGTTAACTATGGCGGGGCGGGGCCGTCGCCACGGCGGTATCGGCGAAGGTTTCGCGCGAACCATGGCGAGCGATTGCCGATGTCCGGACGCGCCCGGAATGTAGGGAGGAACCGGTGCCGCCCGTCGCACGGGGCCGGAATCTTTCATCGTCCGTCCCTGCCTGTACGGCGAACGCCACACGCACGGCTCCCCCGCAGGGAAGGACATGTCCACAAGGATTGAATGAATTTGGTCGGGGAGAGAGGATTCGAACCTCCGGCCCCTGCCTCCCGAAGGCAGTGCTCTACCAGGCTGAGCTACTCCCCGACGGAGTATCGACCGGGCCGTTTCGGGCGCCTGCCGTTGCTTGGAGGCGCGCCTATAGCGAGCGGTTTCGGCGTCCGCAAGCGGGATTCGTACATGGCGCTGTTTGGCTTTGGCGGGGAAGCTGCTAGGGGCGCTTGCATCCTACTCTTTCCGAAT
>CAJYRU010000136.1 GCA_913777295.1 uncultured Sphingomonas sp.
CGAAGGGTCGCTTGTGGATGTTGATCGTGCGGTGATCGCCGAAATGCGTGTCGGCGGTGAAGAAGACGGTCATGTCCAATAGAGAATGCGCGCCGCCGGCAGCAGCGCCGCGATCCTTTCCTCGAAAACAGGCGAAGTGATCGCATCGTCGGCGCATCATAGACCTGCTTTTCAGTCCCGAACTTGGTGCGCTTTGTCGTCCGGTTATCCGCCCCCATGTCGAGCGCGGAGCCGGGATACCAGCTCTCCAGCACCACCTTCGATCCGGGCGTGAAGCGATGCGTGATCAGTTCGATCGTCAGGTCGACACCGGCGATCCCCGCCAAGGCCGCCGCCGCATCGGCGAGCAAAGCGTCGTACGCCTCGCGCCAGCCGTCGGCCGCGATGATCGGCGCGATCGTCAGCCCGATCGGATATCCCGCGCACGCCATGTCGGCCAAGGCCGCGAGCCGGGCCGCGACCGGCGCGGTGCCGCCCTCGAACCGGGCGAACATCGCCGGATTGATCGACGCACGCATCCGCGTACGCTTCTGGTGGTCGAGGCCGAGCAGCGGCCCGACGTCGGCGAACTTCGTGGTGAAGCGCAGCTGCGCCGCCGCATCCCAGCGACCGAACCAGGTGATCCCCGCCGACAGCGATCCGGTGATCGCTTCCAGCCCCAGCGGATCGGTGTAGCAGGATGCCTCGAACGTCGTGCCTTCGTGGGCGCGATCCTGGCTGCGCGAAGTGATGCTGCCCTGCCCCAGATAGGCTGGCAGCCCGTCCAGTATCTCGTCGAGATTGGCGTAGACGCGGGTGATCGGCGGACCCTTCAACGATCCCGCCAGATAGCAATAGCTGCAATGCGCCGGGCATCCCTCGGCGAGGTCGACCCGCCAGTCGGCGCTGGGGGCGATGGGCTGGAGCCGCCGCTTCGAGGGCGGCGCAACCACCACCGCGAGCGTCGACTTCGCCGCCGCATAGGCGCGCCGCGGATCGTCGGGCAGCCCCAGTGCGAGGCGATCGCCGGGAAGCGCCACGACTTCGACACCCTGCGCTTCAGCACGCGCGACGATCCCTTGGCCGTGGGCGAAGCCCAGCGCCGAACGCGTCACCAGCAACCGACGCGGGCGCCATCCTACCACGGGTCTGGCCGTCGTCGGTGCTGTCGATATCGTCGCCATAACCAAGCCAACGAACGGCACGCGGGGACGGTCCGACCGATCGACAGGCACCGCCCCATCGTCTTAGGATCGGCGCTTGACCGCGACAGGGGGCCGACCTGCATTTCCTCGACACACGCCGTACGCTGCTCCGCGCCGCGATGCTCGCACCGATGGGGCTTTGGACCGCGGCACAGGCACGTGCCGCCGGTCTGTCGGTGGAGGGCGCCATCGAACGCGGCATTTCGCTCGACCTCGCAAGGGTGCGGGCGGCGCAGATCTCCGGCCTCCGCTATGACCTGTCGTTCAACTTGACCGCGGCAGACACCGCCGCGGGCGCGGTCGTCATCCGTTTCGATCGCGCGGGCGACAGCGGCGATCTGGTCCTCGACTTTCGCGGCCCCACGCTCGCCGATCTGACGGTCAACGGCCGTCCGCTACCGGCCGCAGGGCGGGTCGACGGACACCTCATCCTGCCCGCAGCGTTGCTGAAGACCGGCGCCAATATCGTCTCGGCACGGTTCGCGACACCGATCGCGGCATCGGGGGCGGCGATCATCCGCTATCATGACGACAAGGATGGCCAGGCCTATCTCTACACGTTGCTCGTCCCCTCTGATGCCAATCTGCTGTTCCCCTGTTTCGACCAGCCCGACCTCAAGGCGCGCTTCCGCTGGACGATCACCGCGCCGACCGGCTGGACGGTGATCGCCAACGGGCCGCTCGATGGGCAGCAGCCGGCGACTGGCGGCACGCGCTGGCGCTTTGCAGAAACCGAGCCGATCTCTACCTATCTCGCCGCCTTCGCCGCCGGACCCTGGACGCGTTGGACGTCGACGCCCGCGGGGGAGCGGCCGATCAGCCTCTATGCGCGTGCCTCGCGCCGCGCCGAGGTAGATGCCGAGGCGCAGATCGCGACCAACCGGGCTGCGGTGCGCTGGCTCGCCGACTGGTTCGGCATCCCCTTCCCCTTCGCCAAGCTCGACCTGCTGCTCGCGCCCGCCTTTCCCTTCGGCGGCATGGAGCATGTCGGCGCGGTCTTTTACAACGAGGACCGCTTCATCTTCCGCGAGCCGCCGACACTGCCGCAGCGCGTCGGCCGCGACGCCACTATCTATCACGAGATCAGCCACCAATGGTTCGGCGACGACGTCACCATGCGCTGGTTCGACGACCTGTGGCTGAAGGAAGGCTTCTCGACCTATATGGCCGCGCGCATCCAGGCGGAGCTTCAGCCAGACAGTAATGCCTGGACCACCTTCCTCCTGTCGACCAAGACGCCTGCTTATCGCGCCGATGCGACCAGCGGCACGCAGGCGCTGTGGCAGCCGCTCGACAATCTCGATGCCGCCAAGAGCAATTACGGCCCGATCGTCTACAACAAGGCGCCCGCGGTCATCAAACAGCTCGCCTTCCTGGTCGGCGAGGCGGGGTTCCGCCGCGGCCTCCACCGCTTCCTGACCGACCATGCCTATGGCAACGCGACCTGGCAGGACCTGCTCGGCGCAGTCGGTGCGGCATCCGGCGTCGACCTGATCGCATTCGGCCGCCAGTACATGCTACGCGCCGGCCTCCCCCGCGTCAACACGCAGCTCCGCATCGCGGGCGGTCGGATCGGGTCGCTGACGCTCGTCCAGCGGCCGGCGCGGTCGCTGCCCGGCGACCGCGCCGGCGCATGGCCGATGAAGGTCCGGGTACGGCTGGGCTATCGCGACCGCACCGACGTGGTGCTCGACGCCGCCTTCTCCGGCACGAGCGCGATCGTCGCGGGGGCGGCGGGGTTACCGGTGCCGGATTATGTCTGGCCGAACGACGACGACCAGGGATACGGCCTGTTCCTGCCCGACGATCGCACCCTCACATGGATCGTGGCGAACGTCGGCACGGTCAAAGACCCGCTGCTGCGCGCGATGTTGTGGAGCGCGGTCTGGGACACCGTCCGCGACGTCCGCTTCGCACCGGCACGCTACATCGCGATGCTGCTCGATCATCTGCCCGGCGAAACCGACGAGCAGATTTCGCGGACCATCCTGTCGCGCGGTGCGGCCGCCCTCGACGTCTATCTGCCGGAAAAGGCGTCAGCGCCGCTGCGACCTCGCTGGGAACAGGCGTTGCTCGCCCGCATCGACGATGCGAATCTCGGCTACGGCCTGCGCAAGGACGCGCTCGATCGCCTGGTCGCGACCGCGCGGACGCCGCTCGCGCTTGCCCGATTGCGCGACCTTCTGGCGGGCCGTGCGACACTGGTCGGCGCTGCAATCCGCCAGCCGACGCGCTGGGCGATCGTCCGCCGCCTGATCGCCGTCGGTGCGCCCGACGCCGCCGCGCTCTACGCGGCCGAAGAGCGCCTCGACCAATCGAGCGAAGCGGTGAAGGACGCCTTCGTCGCCCGCGCAGCGACGCCCGATCGCGCAGTCAAGGCGGCCTACTTCACCCGCTATTTCGACGATGCCATGCTCAACGAAGCCTGGGCGAGCGAGAGCCTCGGCGCCTTCAACACGATCGAGCAGGCCGAACTCACTTTGCCCTTCCTTCGTCCGGCGCTCGACCGACTTGAATGGATTCGCCAGAACCGGCGCATCTTCTTCCTGCCCGCCTGGATCGATGCCTTTATCGGCGGCCAGCGCGATGCGGCGGCGCTCGATGTCGTCGATCGGTTCCTGGAGGCGCACCCCGCCCTTCCCCTCGATGTCCGTCGTAAGGTTTTGACCGCACGCGACGAACTGGCTTTAACCGTGCATATCAGGGCCGCGACATTTCCAACGTCAGCGGAGGTCTGATGAAAGACCCGGCAACCGGACAGCCAGCCCGCCTTGCATGCGGCAACCTAGCCAAACCTTTGAAATGATGGACGTACAGCGACGAGCGACTTTCGCCAGATGCCCCGGGGTGCTTTAATGCGGCGATGAAGCATTCCCGTCAGGGGGCCGTGCTGGCCCTGCTCGCCAGTCTTGCCGCGATGCCGCTGTCCGCGCAATCGACCTATGATCAGGTCGACCCGATGATCGGCACGGGTGGAGAAGGTCACACCTTTCCCGGGGCGGTCGCACCCTTTGGCATGGTGCAATTTTCGCCCGATACTGACACAACTTGCGTCATCCGGGAATGCTACAGCCATGCGGCGGGCTATCGTTATGAAGATCCGACCATCCAAGGTTTCTCGCTAACGCACTTCTCCGGTGCCGGGCACTCGGACCTCGGAGACTTCCTCATGATGCCAGTCAGTGGGGAGACCGTGCCGCTCGAACCCGGCGACGCAGGAAAGCCGGGGTCGGGCTATCGATCACGCTTCGATCACGCGACGGAGGCCGCGCGGCCAGGCTATTACGCCGTCAAGCTGAAGGATCGAGGCGTCCAGGCGGAGCTGACCGCGGGGACACGGATCGGTGTCGCCCGATATCGTGCCGTGTCCGGCGCGCCTTCCATGCATCTGGTGCTCGATCTGCGCAGCTCGCTCTACAACTATCCCGGGAAAGTCCTGTGGTCCTCGATCAGGCTGCGTCCTGACGGCATCGTGACCGGCTGCCGACAGACGCGCGGCTGGGCGCCCGACCGAAACCTGTGCTTTGCGATCCGTTTTTCCGTGCCGCTCAAAGGGCACGCGTTCGTCTCGACCGAGACGGACGTCCCTTATAAGGGCTTCCAGGGACCGGGGCGCGGCAGTGACGCCGTTGCGGACCGCAACGGACGGGCATTGGTGGCCCGCTTTGATTTCGGCCCCCTCAACCAACCGCTTGAAGTGACAAGCGCGATCTCATCGGTTGATGAGGCGGGCGCGATCGCAAACCTGGCGAGCGAACCCGGCAATTTCGATGCCATCCGGGCAAAGACCACCCGGGCGTGGCGCGCAGCCCTCGAAACAATGAAGATCGATGCGCCCGCCCCGATAGCAAAGTCCGTGGCGACTGCGCTGTATCACAGCTTGCTGGCACCCGCCGTCGCCAGCGATGCAGACGGTAGTTATCGTGGTCCCGACAATCAGGTGCATCGTGCGGAAGGCTACACATTCCGTTCGACCTTCTCGCTTTGGGGTACGTTCCGCGCCGAGCATCCGCTGCTGACGCTCGTCCAGCCGGCAAGCCTGTCGAGCGAGATAGTCCGATCACTCGTGGCCAGCCGCCAGGATAGTCCTGACGGCATCCTCCCCGTCTGGCAGTTCCAGGGACGCGAGACGTGGACGATGATCGGCTATCACGCCGCACCCGTGATCGCCGACGCCTATCTGAAGGGAATCAGAGGTTTCGACGCGGACGCAGCGCTCGCTGCCATGGTCGCGAGCGCGACCTATGCGCCCTATGGAGGCTTGGGCGAGTATATGAAGCGCGGTTATGTCCCGATCGATCACGAGCCGGAGGCCGCCTCCAAGACCGTAGAATATGCCTATGACGACTGGACGATCGCACGGATGGCGCGCGCCATGGGCCGTACAGACATTGCCGCCACATTCGAAAAACGTGCAGGCAACTGGCGGAATAGTTTTGATGCCCAGACCGGCTTCA